>NZ_GG665951.1:170334-190145 GCF_000156555.1 Acinetobacter sp. ATCC 27244 | reverse complement strand
CCATTCCAAAGAGTTTAGCGGTCCTTTCAAATGAGATCGGCAATGATACCATCAGTATTATTTATTATCTTCGTGATCATAAAGAATCTATACATGCATTGCTACCAAATTGGACTCCTGAGGTTTTGAGCTTGGGGCAAACGACAGAAAAAAACTTGATGCCACCTATTTTGACCATACCAGTAACACCACAAGACTCAAAGCAACCCAAAGCTTTTCCTTTCTTTGCTTTGGTTTTTGCTAGTTTTTCACTACTTTGGTTATATCAGATAAGTAAGTAATTGATTTAGATCGCGGTTCTTGGCATGCTGCCAATCAAACAACATTTAGATTGAGTTTATGCGTATTACATTTATTGGTGCTGGTCGGGTTGCTACTCATTTAGCCAAAGTTTTACATCAGCAGCATCATATTGTTCAGGTTTTTAGTCGTGATTTAGCAAATGCGGAAAATCTAGCCTCTCAAGTAAATGCTCAAGCAATTGATCAATTCGCGCAATTAGATTCACGAACCGATTTAGTGGTGATTGCTGTCAGTGATCAAGTGATTGCTGAAATTATGAATTCAATTACATCACTCGTACCTCAGAGTTTAATTGTACATACTTCGGGCAGTACGAGCTTAATCACGATAGAGCAAGCATCACAGCGAACAGGGGTGTTTTATCCACTACAAACTTTTAGTTTGGATCGCGATATCGATTGGATTGAAACACCAATTTTTGTAGAAGCATCAACACAAGCCGATTTAGAAATACTGACAGGGCTTGCTAATAGCCTAAGTAATAGAGTCTATCAATATAGTTCTAAACAACGTCAAACACTGCATTTAGCGGCAGTATTTGCATGCAATTTTAGTAATTATTGCTATGACATGGCGCAGCAAATCGTTGCTGCTGAACAGGTCGATTTTAGCTTGTTATATCCTTTGATAACTGAAACGGCCAGTAAAGCTGTTGTTAATCAACCCAAGCTTATGCAAACAGGTCCAGCAATGCGCGGTGATCAAAATATTTTAAAAATGCATCAACAATTGCTTGCGCAATCTGAGAGGACTGATTTAGAAAGAATTTATACATTAATGAGTGACGGGATTTTCAAGCGCCATCATTAGTGAATTGGTAATAACTCTATTCAATATCAATGATTTGATTTAGATAATCACCATTTGAGTTGATAATTTCCTTATACATATAATAGATATGTGTGTCTGTAAAATTCACTTCGCGCAGGCTATTTTCATTTAATTGAAGCAATTGGATATCTGGCATCAGCATTAAAATAGGTGAGTGTGTTGCAATGATAAATTGTGCACCTTGCTTACTCAGTTGAATTACTTTTTCCACAAAGTTAATTTGATTATTGACTGAAAGTGCGGATTCTGGCTCATCAAGAATATATAGACCTTCGGCACGAAAACGGTGATCAATAAGTGCTTTCATTGCTTCACCATGTGATAGCGTATGTAAATCTTTCCCGCCGTAGAAATTTCGAATGGGTGGTCCAAAACTTGGTGCATTATCGAGTTGACGCATTTCGGTTAGAAAGTTGTAGTAAGTTTCAGAGCGATAAAAAAAGATATCTCTTATTCGACGTGGAGATTTTTGGATACGCAAATGTGAGCTATAGTCTAAATGGGTATCTTCAGTCTTATAATTAAAATTGACCGTTCCTCCTTCAGCCGAGCAGCCAAATTTTAAAGCTAAAGCTTCTAAAATCGTTGATTTTCCACTGCCGTTCTCACCAGTAATTACAGTGATATTTTTTCTAAACTCAAGTGGATAGAGATGAAGAAATGGAAAATCATCTGGGATGGTATTTAGTAATTCAACTTTAGTAAGTAAAGGTTTCATTAATCAATCATTTAAGTCAAAGCAGCATTGATTGTTTATGTATAAAGAATCATAGACAATCGATGCTGTAATATTGATGAATTAAATTATCATCTAACATATGTAGATAGTCTAAAAACATAATATTAAAACTACCGACTGTTTGTGCTTGGTCATAAGCAAGTTTACCAGCAATTGCAAAGTGTAAGTGCGAAGCAAGTGCGGCAATTGCGGGCGAAGTAACCGCACTATAAGCTGCTGTTAAGGCACCTAGCGCGCATCCTGTAGCAGTGATTTTCGGTTGTAGATGACAGCCACCATTGACTTGAATCACCATATCAAATTGCTTTGAAATAATATAATCAGAAACACCAGAAATGGCGACACAATCTGTATGCTGCAATAAACGCCGAGCTTGCTCATAAACATCTTGGCTATTGAGTGTACTGTCTACGCCTTTAGATTGAACATGATTACCTGCTAATGCACTAATTTCTGAGGCATTTCCACGGATGATCGTTGGATGGTATTGCAATAATTGATCTACGGTTTCACTGCGCCATTTTAAGATTGGACCGTAGCCGACTGGATCGAGAACCCATGGTATTTGATGCTGTTGCGCCGTTTGAGCAGAAATCAACATCGCTTGGGTTTGTTCTGTGGTAGGTGTGCCAACATTAATACTTAAAGCAGCACTAATTTTGGTAAACTCTTCGGCTTCATATGGATTATCAATCATCGCAGGAGATGCGCCAGCTGCCAGCAGTATATTGGCGACATAGTTGTTGGCAACACTGTTGGTCATACACTGAATCAACGGTGTTTTTTGTTGCAACGCATGCCAAGCTTGAATGACTTGATCAATCAATTGTTGTTTTGATGACATGATAAGAATCCTGAAGCTTTAACGGGTGAAGTAGTGGTCTTGATGTTTGCACTGACGACAAATGAGGGAAACATAATCTGTAGCATCGTACTCAACCACGAGGTCATTAGAACCACAATACATGCAGCGTTTTACCGAATAAAAATTTAAGCGAGGCTCTATTTTTCGCCATGATTTCCAAATTGGTTGAATAAAGATCTTTTCATCGTAGCCAAGAAATTTAAACAGTAAAATTTCACTCATTTTACTTAAAGGAATATTATGTGGTCTGGGTAATGTTGATGTTTCCCATCGTTCAGTCACAGAACGTTCGCGGTATTGTTCCAATGTTTTCTTTAATAAATTGGTGTTAATAAATTTATCATTTCTTGGTTGTAGAGCTTTTTGTTTGTACAAATATTCGAGTGCTGTTTGAATTAGATAATAGATCTGACCGATGGCTAAACTATCCATAAGTCGAAAGCAAAAACTTTGAAAAGGGCGACTACCTGCAATTTGAATCCCCCATGTTCGGCAATAAAATTGCATAAACTGAACAATCTCTTGGTATAAAACCAAATACATTGCATCTTTTACTTCGTCAGTTGTTTTAAAGGGAATGCCTAAACTAAGATTTTCATAGAACCAGTTACGTAATTGTTGAGCAACACTATATAAACTAGGATCTGAATAACCATCTAAGCGAATATTTAAATAATAATGTCCTGTTTCAATACCTGAATCTTGTGGTTTTAAAACACCGAGTTTGAGCAAGCTTTGAAGTAAATGGTTTTGGAATAAATAGTTGGGCGTAAAATGATGGAATTTAATATTTTCCCAATGAATGATTTCATCATGTTGTACATCTTCACGCGCATAATGGTCGAGTAAACTCAGTAAAAATAATTTATGTAAAAAACTGAGCTGATTAAGGCTATAAATGACTTCATCTTTGGTACTGTATTTTCGTTGTTCTTGTAGGCGAGTTTGTTGTGTTTGTTTCTTTCTTGCAGCAGTACATTGAGCACAATGGCAATTCAGTTTACTTTCTTGCTGAAAAACGCGGTGTTGGCAGTGACTGCATTCGTGAAATTGTAGCTCTTGAGTATATTGTTCAGCTTCAACCCAATACATTGATGCTTGACACAATGGGCAATGGCTACTTTCATCTAACTGTTTTTGTAGAATCTGTAAATCCATTGATTAAGTCGTCTTAGAAAAAATATATTATACATTGCTGGCACATGAAGTGGTGCAAAGAATCGTTGAGAATGAGTCTAGATGTTTAAATTTTAAGGTGGCTGATTGTGAATGTAAACCTTGTTTTGGTAATGTTTAAATATGTGATTTAATTCAAATTTATAAAGAATAAAACTGTGAAATATACATGTTTTTTTATTGACCATATTGATGCATTGTAATAAAAATGTAGGCCCAAAGGATTGCTAGGGATAAAGGAGCCAATATGCAAAAAAAAATCCTCATGAATGGAGTCGTGGGAATCTCTCTAGGTTTATTAACTACACTTACGATTGCGTCAACACCAGAAGGCTATTGGAAGAGTATTGATGACCGTACAGGTGAACAGCTTTCAATTGTTGAAGTGAAAAAAAAGACTGACGGAACTTATACAGGTACGATTGTTTATCGATATCCTGTGCCTGGTGGTGGTACGTTGTTGACCAATTGTGTTAAATGTCCTGAACCATTTAAGAATAAACCAATTTTAGGTCTGCAAATCGCGTGGGGTTTGAAACAAGATCCTCAAAATCCAAATCAGTATATTGATGGTCGTGTTCTTGAACCAAAAACAGGAAATATTTACAAAGGTAAAGCACAACTCAGTGCAGATGGTAAACGTATGCGGATGCGCGGTTATATGGGAATTTCTGCCTTAGGACGTACGCAAGTCTGGATTCGTACTGATAGTCCAAATCCTTAAATTAAAATTTATGAATTACACTGTACGTATTTGATTGTTAAAAATTTCATAGAGTCAAGTACTGGGGCGTACAGTGTAACTGCGCTATAAATATGCTATTTTTTTAATATTAAATCTATAAAACATGACTAAGTAATTTTTTAACGGGGAAAATATAAAGATGTCGAATCATGTATTCATGAAAGGAATCATGGGGCTTTCTATTGCATTTTTAACGGCGACAGCTTCTGCTGCATCGATCGAAGGATACTGGAAAAGTATTGAAGAGCGCACAGGTGAACAACTCTCCATTGTCGAAATTCGAAAAGGTGATGATGGGCGGTTTAATGGGAAAATTGTTTATCGCTATCCAAATGCACATGGTATCGCTTTGACCAACTGTACCAAATGCCCAGCACCTCATACCAATAAACCTTTACTTGGATTGGAAATATTGTCTGGATTTAGACAAGATCCGAATAATTCTAATGCCTATATTGACGGTACAGTTTTAGAGGCGACCAGTGGTCGAATTTATAAAGGTAAAGGTGTCGTATCGGGCGAAGGTAAACGTTTACGAATGCGTGGCTATATGGGGGTATCTGCGCTTGGGCGTACGGTTGTTTGGATTCGCACCAATAGCGGAAATCCGTAAATTGCCAAATACTTTGAAATTCTAGTTTAAAAAAACCTCAAATCAGAGGCTGATTTGAGGTTTTTTTATTGAGTTAAATGTTAAACAGGGCATGGTAAGTTTTCGTCCTCCTGTCCAATTTTTTTTGCGGCAATAAGTGCTTGTACTTTTTTACTCGGTACTTTCTCTTTTCCTAGGGCATCGTAAGTATTCACGATATTGGTTACTTCTAATGTCGTCAGTTCAATTCCCTCTGCTGTTAGAAAAACGGAAATCACATGATGGTCAATACCTGCTTTCGCAAGATCATGGATTGCTTTAATGTTTTCGAGACGATAAAGGTGTGCTTTCAATTCCATAGTCGTAGCCCTCGCTTGTTATTTTATTTACCTACATTGGCATAATTGATTAAGCAATAACCGTGCACAAAATGTAAAACAAATAAAAAAAATGTAAATTAAGCGATGAAAAGCAGTTCGGTCTGTCACTTTTATTTAAGAATAGAAAACTATGTTGTAATTTTGTCTAAATGATTGGCTGATTGAAGCGAATATATTTGAAATTGAATTATTTCAACCCAATAAAATTCTTAAACTCATGTCTGGCATTAAAGACAGGCTCTGATAGTTGGCGTATGATCGGTTGAGATGTACTAAATAATTTTCTAATACGAAATATTTAGACCAAACGGCATAATTTGTGCAAATTGATGACGCAACCAGAAGTCTTACCAACAAGACCGTTGACATGAAATTATGAAAGATAAGGAATACTGATGAATATCGCGGCGCAACCTCCTGTACAAACGGATCAAACCATTTATTTAAAAGACTATCAAAAACCATCATTTTTGGTTGATTCGATTCACTTGGATATTCAAGTATATGAGAATCATACAATTGTTGATTCAACGCTCGTAATGAAGCGTCAAAGCGCTGGTTCTTTGATTCTTCTAGGTCGTGATTTAGAGTTAAAATCAATTCAACTGAATGGTCAGACATTAAATTCTGATCAATATGAGTTAGATAGTGAACAATTGGTGATCACTGATGCACCAGATGAGATCATTTTACAAATTCAAGTGATTATTCATCCTGAATCAAATACCCAGCTAGAAGGTCTTTATAAGGCCGGAGATTTGTACGTTACCCAAAATGAGCCTGAAGGTTTCCGCAAAATTACGTTCTACCCTGATCGACCTGATGTTTTATCTGTATTTACGACACGTGTTGAAGCCGATAAGAAATATCCTGTTTTATTGGCAAATGGTAATTTACTTGAAACTGGTGAGGTCGATGAAAATCGTCATTTCGCGATTTGGCAAGATCCAACTAAGAAACCAAGCTATTTATTTGCTTGTGTGATTGGGGACTTGGCTGTACTCAAAGACCGTTATACAACTTCTGAAGGTCGTGACGTTGCGTTAGAGATTTATGCCGTAGAAAAAGATATTCCTAAGTGTCATATTGCGATGGAAGCGTTAAAGCACTCGATGCGTTGGGATGAAGAACATTATGGTCGTCCCTATGATCTCGACAACTATATGATTGTCGCTGTGAGTCAGTTCAACATGGGGGCGATGGAAAATAAAGGTTTAAATATCTTCAACACCTCATGTGTGCTTGCTGATGAGGAGTATACGACTGATGCTGCCATCATGCGTGTGCAGTCAGTCATTGCCCATGAGTATTTCCATAACTGGACAGGCAACCGTATTACTTGTCGTGATTGGTTCCAACTCTGTTTAAAAGAAGGTTTGACAGTTTTCCGTGATCAGTCTTTTTCTGAAGATTTACAGTCAGCAGCAGTACAACGTATTGATGATGTGGCAGTGTTAAAATCTCATCAATTTCCTGAAGATGCAGGTCCTTTGTCACATCCTCCACGTCCAGACCATTTTGTTGAAATTAACAACTTCTATACGGCAACGGTTTATGAAAAGGGCGCAGAAATTAACCGTATGATGGCAACGCTATTGGGTAAAGATAAATATCGTCAAGGTACGGATGAATATTTTAAGCGTCATGATGGACAAGCGGTCACAGTTGAAGATTGGGTTGCGGCGCTTAGCGCAGGTTCAGGTGTTGATTTATCAAACTTTCTGACGTGGTATAACCAACCAGGTACACCGAAGCTGGAAGTCAATGGTGCGTATGATGCTACGGCTCAAACTTATCGTTTGAGTTTCAAGCAAAGTCTAAAAGCACATCCAAAATATCCTAATTTAAAAGCTGTACCTATTCCTATTGCTTTAGCCTTATTTAATGCAAACTCTGGTGAGCAATACACCTTGCACAGTGCCGATCTATTTGTAAATGATGTAAAAGATGGCATGTATTTGTTTGAGCAAGATGAAGCAACGATTGAATTTACAGGTATTACTGAACAACCTGTAGTTTCATTACTGCGTAATTTTTCTGCGCCAGTCAATTTGGTATTTGATTACTCAAATGATGATCTTGCATTCTTGATTCAGCATGAGTCCAATGGTTTTAATCAATGGCAAGCAACGCAGACATTATTAGAGCGTATCTTACTGGAAGATCACAAAGCAGATACTTATATTGATGCCATCAAAAATACACTGCCTGATTTAGTCAATAAAGATCCACTACTTGCTTCTCGATTATTTGATGTCCCAAGTGAAAATTATTTAGGTAGCCGAATTGATCAAGACTATGAGCCAGAACTCATTCGTGAAAAGCGCGAAGCTGTTTTAGATCGTTTTGCCCGTGAACTGGGTTCATTTTGGAAAGAAACATATTTATCTCTAGACCCTGATATGCAAAATGAATTTTCTTTGGCTATGGGTGTTCGTGCATTGAAAAATATCATGTTGAGTATGTTGGCACGTCAAGGTGATGATTCTGTTTTTGATTTAGCTTATGCGCAATATCAGCAAACAGGAAATATGTCAGAACGTTTAGGGGCATTACGTGTTCTAGTTTGGAATGATGCACCACAGGCTCAACTAGCATTAGATGACTTCTACAATCGTTTCAAAGATGAAGCCTTATCATTGGATCAATGGTTTACAATCCAAGCTTCTCATCCTTGCGCGACTGCAGAAACGATTGAATATCTAACCAAACATGCCGATTACGATTTAGGCACACCGAACCGAATTCGTTCTGTGAGCGGTGGTTTAGCAAGTAATCCGGTAAATACATGGAGTTTTGGTGTGGATCATTTCATTGAGTTAGCTGCTTATCTAGATGAAAAGAATCCAATTTTAGGTTCACGTTTATTACAGGTGCTTTCTCGTTGGTATACGTTGATGGAGCCTCAGCGTAGTCAGGTACAGCAAGCGTTAAAAGCATTGCAGCCAAAGGTGAAATCGAAGAATGTGTCAGAAACTTTGAATTCATTATTAAGCATTTAAGCGTTAAAATTTTCTATAACCACAATCGTCATAGTGCGGTTGTGGTTATTCTTTTTGATTTTCTTTTTTTATGGAATTTCCCATTAAATAAAAATTATAAAAACATGAAGGGATAGCAGAGGACAATAATATATGGCGCTGAGCGTATTTGATCTTTTTAAAATTGGTGTTGGACCTTCGAGTTCACATACGGTTGCACCAATGAGAGCAGCATATCGCTTTACTCAATCACTTAAAGTTCAAGATGTTTTAGACAAGGTTGCTAGAGTACAAATTTTTTTATACGGTTCATTGTCATCTACAGGTATAGGACATGGCACAGATCGAGCGACAATATTGGGTTTGATGGGTAATGATCCTGAAACAATTGATATCCCTCATAGCCAAATACAGCTAGATCAGGTGTTGCAATCTCGTATACTTATGATGGATGGTACTCATGCGGTAAAGTTTGATCCAAATCAAGATATTGTTTTTATTGATGAGGCTTTACCTTATCATCCGAATGCGATGAAGATAATAGCAGTAAATGATGCAGAAGAACTCATTTATTCCAATACTTATTACTCGATAGGTGGTGGATTTATTATCGACGAAAGTCAGGTTGATCAAGGGAGTTTTGTCGAAGATCAGACTGTTGTGCCTTATCCATTTCAAAGTGCCAAAGAGCTATTGGCACTTTGTAAAACACATCAATGTAGTGTTAGTCATTTGATGTTAGAAAATGAAAAAAGCTGGCGCAGCGAAGCAGAAATTCGTGCCAAAATTATGCAAATTTGGCAAGTGATGCAAGACTGTATCCAAAGTGGTTTGCAACATGAGGGTGTTTTGGCAGGTGGTTTGAATGTGAAACGACGTGCCAAGAATATTCATCAACGGTTATTGAAAAAAGAAAATGAAAATTTGATTGCGACAACATTTAACGCCATGGAATGGGTGAATTTATACGCGCTCGCTGTTAATGAAGAAAATGCCGCAGGTGGCCAAGTGGTCACAGCACCTACGAATGGTGCGGCTGGAATTATTCCAGCAGTGTTATCTTATTATGTTAATTTTTCTAAAGATGAATCTGAAGACACCATTGTGAGATTTTTCTTGAGTGCCGCAGCAGTAGGTATTCTATGCAAATTGAATGCATCCATTTCTGGCGCTGAGGTTGGATGTCAGGGGGAGGTGGGTTCTGCATGTGCTATGGCATCGGCGGGATTAGCTGAAATTTTAGAAGGTACGCCTGAACAAGTTGAACATGCTGCTGAAATTGGGCTTGAACACAACTTAGGGCTGACCTGCGACCCTGTCGGTGGTTTGGTACAAGTTCCATGTATTGAAAGAAATGCAATTGCTGCTGTAAAGGCAATCAATGCAGCTCAGATGGCATTACATGGTGACGGTGAGCATTTTATTTCATTGGATAAAGTCATTCAAACCATGAAAGAAACTGGTAAGGATATGTCTGATAAGTATAAAGAAACCTCAAAAGGTGGATTGGCAGTCAATTCGATTGAGTGTTAAAACTTTTGATTGCACTTTTTTAGTAGTGAAATCGTCATAAACATAAAAAGGTGCGGTCAAATTTCCTGACTTGATTTAGTTCTAAGTGTAAATGGTAGTTTCTTCAAATTGTATTAGTTCAAATCTATAACGATTTTTCTCTTTTTTCAGAAAGTATTTATTCAAAATAATAATTGAAAAATCAATTGATATTGTATTTTAAAAATTGTCAATATTTTTTTTGTATAGAATATTGTCTTTTGTGTTTTCTTAATTAATAATAATGATAATAATAATGATAATAATAATGATTCTACTTTGTGGTTAAAATGCGGACACTTCCAACATCAGGATTTATTTATCTAACACTAATGAGTGTAAATGCTGCTTTTGCTGAAAATAATGTGATTACAATTGGTGAGCTTCCCACAATTCAAGTGCGTGCAAGCTTGCTGGATGAGTTGAGTGAACGCCAAAGTCTATCGGCTGCCAAGATCGTGGTTGGGCAGGCAGAACTGGAAAAATTTGCAGATTTAAGCATGGGGGAAGTGATTCGTCGTATGCCTAGCATAAGTTTTGGAGGACCACCAGGTGAAAATAATGATGCTCGTTTACGCGGGTTGCATAAAGATTACACACAGATCATGTTGGATGGTCGTCCTGTAAATGGACGTGATTTCGCCATCGATCAAATTCCTGCTAGTCAAGTTGAGCGTATTGAAATTATTCGTAGTACCACAGCAAGTATGGATTCACAGGGCGTAGCTGGTACTGTAAATATTGTCCTTAAAAAAACTCCAGATCAATTAAAAAGAAGTTTTAAAATTACTGGTGGCTTAATGCCTGATGCACCGAATGATGGAAAAGCTGGAAGCTTGAATATTAATTTGGGTGATCGGGTGGGTGATGTTGGTTACTTACTGACTGCAAGTGTACAAAATCGTTATGGCATTAGAGAAAAAGATCGTAAGGATTACACGGATGAAACTCGGACTACGCTTAGAAATCGTGAGCAGGATCTAGAGGTACGCGAGCATGATGAATATGCCTTATCTGCCCGCTTGGATTGGCAGGTTAATGATCAGCAACGCTTATTAGTGCATCCAAAGCTTAATGTGTCCAACGAGAATAAAGATCGTGATCGTTTAAAGAAGGCAGATTTGAGTGATCGAGAGTTTATGAATGCCCAAAAAGAGCGTCGCTATCTCGGTACAGATGTGAGTTGGAGCTATGAGCCTGATGATGGTATTAAGCACCAGATAGATGCACAAATTCAGCGTAAGAATGAGAAAAAAGACCAAAACGATAGTAAGGGAAAGCAGGCTGATGCAAGAGCATTGTTAAAATTTGCGTCTGGCTCGCATGAATCAATTGACGAGTCATCTTCTCTACTCGGTTGGAAAGGTTTATGGGCATGGGATGTTAATCATGCGCTTGAATTGGGTATTGAGTGGACAGGTTCAAAGTGGGAGAAAAACAAGCAAGCATGGAAGAAAGATGATAAGGCTGATCTCACGATGCAACGTGCGAAAATTGATGAAGATAAATTCAGCGTTTATTTGCAAGATGAATATCTTTGGACCGATCAGACAATTCTAACATCAGGGTTACGTGTTGAGTCTGTTTCAGGTCAAGCCATTTTTGATAGAAACACAAGTGACTTAGAACGGCATGTGCATCTAAATCCATCAGTACATTTGCTACATAAGCTCACTGAGCAAACGAATTGGCGAGCTAGTGTGTCGCGGAGTATTCGTCGTCCGAAATATGATGACTTAGTACCTTTTTCGGAGCAAAAAGACGGTAGCTTAGATAGCCCAGATAAAGTAGGGAATCCTAATCTTAAACCTGAAACTGCGTGGGGTGTTGAAACAAGTGTTGAGCATTATTTCTTCCAAAAGCAAGGTGTACTTACCGCTAATCTTTTTTACAGGAATTTATCTAATCTGATTGAAAAGCAGACGATACTGAATGCTGCGCAACAGCGCTTTGAGGAACTTCCTGTAAATGTTGATTCCGCCAAAATGTGGGGTGTTGAGCTGGATGGCTCACGTAAAATGGATCATTTTGGTTTAACAGGTCTGACCTTACGTGGCAATCTGTCATTACTAGATTCATCGACACAAGATCGGACTACTCTGCGTTCACGCCGTGTAAATGAGCAGCCGAAATATATTCTTAATGCTGGCTTGGATTATGAATATAGACCATGGCGTACCACATTAGGCTTTAATTATAACCGTGTTGGTTCACTTGAGAAGCACGATCTTTCAAATGGTAATGCCCGAGTTCAGCGTCAAGAGCCATCGCATTATTTGGATGCATATTTGACACATCAACTGAATAAAGATTTTCGTCTTCGACTCAGTGGAATTAACTTACTTGAAATTGAAAAAAATCGCCCACGTACAACATATGATGCAGCAGGAAAAATCATATTTTTTGAGCAAGAGGAAGAGCGTTCAGGACGATCGTATTTCCTAACATTAGAGGGGAAGTTTTAAGTGGTCTTTTGTTTGCTCGATAGCAAGCAAAATCTTTTTTGATTTTAAAGAGGAAGTTTTAATGTTTTTTAACAAAAAGGTATTACCTTTGGTGTTGAGCGGTTTTGGTCTGGTTTTGAGTTTGCCTGTTTTAGCACATGAAGATCTTCGATTAAATCAGGCACTGGCTGCGGATATTCGCACGACAGCACAGCCTTATCAAAAATCAAGTTTATTGGCCCAGCTTTCGAACCTATATCAAACATTGGGTGAGACGCAGTTGGCTACCCGATTATTGCAAGAGTCAAAGGTTCTAGCTAAAGCCATTCAACAGCCTTATGTCCAGCAATATGTGATGGGGCATACTGCCAATGAGATCGCATCTAATGGTGATTTTGATTTGGCAATGCAAGTGTTAAATCAAGTCTCGGATACCGAAATATGGGTTAAAACAGCATGGAAGTTGGCTAATAAGGCAGCAAAAGCCAATCAGCCTGAACTGACGCGTCAGTTGTTGGCTGAGTGTGATCGACGTGCGCACGCGGTTGATGATTTAGAGTTGCGTGCTGAGCTGCTGTCAGGCACAGGAGCAAGCCATCGCTTCCTCAATCCTGTGGACGGTGTGGGTATGGTGTACGAGGCCTATGGTATTGCACAGACCTTAACTGATCCTTATGAGCGAGCGCTACATTTTAATGAAGCAGGCGCTCACTTCATGGATATTAAGCATCAAGACAAAGCGCTTGCTGTTTTTGACCAAGTTTGGGATTTGATTGATCAAATTAAAAGCCCTTTACAGCAAGCTCAAGCTTTAGCGATGCTTGGTGGGGAGCAAGCTGAAAAAGGTCAGCGTGAGCGTGCAGCAAAAGCATTGCAGCGTGCTGTGGTAATTGCTGAGCAGTTACCTGATAGTGAAGCTACTTTCGCTGTTCGCAGTGAAATTGCACGTAATTGGGGACAGAGCTATCAATTTAAAGATGGGATAAAAATGGCAGAGCGGATTGCTGATCCTTATCATCAAGCTGAGGGTTTTATTCGTATTGCTAAAAATATGTATCGCCAAAAACAGCAGGCAGAAGCTTTAGCGCTTTTAAAGCGTACAGAAAAACTAGCTAATCGTATTTCAGATCCATATTTGCAGGCTACTGTATTACGCAAGTTAGCTTCTGAGTATGAAATGGCACAGGACACAGCTAAAGTCAAAGAGTTGCTAGCACAGGCACTAAAAGTTACACGCCGAATTACGAGTTAAAGGGTATGCGATGTTAAATGGTATGGTTGATGTAAGGCTAAATATCAGTTTACATCATGGGAGTATTTTTTGGCATCGCATTTTACCTGTTATGTTTTAGTAGCGCATTTTCATTTTATATAATTGCCGTTTTATGTGGTGATTATGCAGATGCAGACCATTATAAAATACATGATGGCAAACAAAACTTTTGTTCTAGTGATGGCATACCTTATTATGAATTTATAAGTGTTTGTAATGCTAATGTTATCAAATAACTTTTGGACTCTGTGAACAGTTTGTCCTTTTATTTGACAATTATTATTGTCATAAATAATATGATTGAGAATTAATCAATATAGACATTAGAAAATGGAAATAAAAACAATCACATTACCAACTCGACAGATCGAGGTTGAGATTTATGCGCCAGCCGAAACGACTGATAAAGTACCTGCAATTCTGTTACTCCATGAATTATATGGTGTGATTGATGCTTATCGAGAGGATGCTCAAGACTTAGCCGATCGGGGATATCTAGTATACGTGCCGAACTTATATAGCGGCGGAGCAGTCAAATATTGCATTCGTGCAATGGTTGCAAAAGCAGGACGTACCAATGCAGCTGATAGTGAAGTAAACAAAGAAATCCACGTGTTATTGGATGAGTTAAAAGTGGATCCGCGATCAAATGGTCGTTTGGGGATGTTAGGTCAATGTTTAACTGGTGGCTATGTCATTCAAATGGCAAAGCGTGAAGACATGTTAGCACCTGTTGTCTATCATCATTCTTTCGGCATCGAAGGTGCAGGTGTTCCTAAAACAGAGTCTTTGGATGAAATTAGGATTTTGCAAGGACATTGGTCTGAGCAATTTGATCCATTCTGTCCAGCCAGAAAAAGGAATAAACTGATTCAACAATTAGGCGATCGTGTTGAAGCTTATACGTATCCGATGCCACATGGCTTTCGTACGGTAAGTCGTGATCGACCAGAGTCAGCATTGGTTTGGCAACGTACAGTCGATTTCTTTGACCGCGAATTAAAACAAATTTAAAGATAAATGTTATAGTTGTTGCTGAAAACAATATCTCTAAACATTGACTTTGTATAAACAAAAAGAGAGGGGAATATGTCAGATAAATACGAATATGCTGGATTCTGGATACGTGTAGGCGCGGCAATTCTTGACACAATTATTATTTTAGCAATTTTGATTCCGTTAATGATGTTGTTGTCTCCAAGTGTAACGGATAATTTGACCAGAACGAGTTGGTCATGGACGGATTGGATTGGGCAGATTTTGTCAGCAGTATTTTATATATTCTGTTGGGTCAAATTTGCAGGTACACCAGGTAAGCGCTTACTACGTTTAAAAGTTCTTGATGAACAAACTGGCAATCATGTTTCAGTAGGACAAGGTATTATTCGCTATATTGGTTATATTCCTGCAACACTGGTGTTGTTTATTGGTTTGATCTGGATTGCTTTTGATCGAAAGAAACAGGGCTGGCATGACAAAATGGCGAAAACCGTCGTGGTTCGTGAACTATAAATCAAAAGATTTTATGACAGACATGTGTTTGTCATAAAAAATTCATAACATTAGGGCTTGTTTATCACATAACATGCCCTAAAATGTCGGCGAGTTTATGTGTTAAGGAATATTAAATGGACAGTTGTTCGAGGTTTGGATTTAAGAAACAATTAAATCAAAGCGGAAACTGAGCAAGATCGCCATTAATATTCGCTATCTTGCAATGAGATAGCTCTGATATCATTTTTTATAAATCCATCAAAAACTTAGCTTTTAGCAAAATGATTTTGCACGAAGACATTTTTAGGTCTGTTGTCCTAAAAGTGATCATTTATATGTGCCTAATTTTTAGCATTTTGCTGATCACGATAACGAAATTAAAAGTTGAGCAAGTCGATGATGCAGTTTAAATTTCTCCAAAATATTGATTTATCAAATATCGTAGACACTTTAATTAGTCTTAGTGTCGCTTTTATTTTAGGTGCTTTGATTGGTTTTGAAAGACAATATCGTCAACGTACGGCAGGATTAAGAACCAATGTACTAGTAGCGGTTGGGGCCGCAATTTTTGTAGATATTGCTATCAATCTTACGGGAGCTGATGGTGCAGTACGTGTAATTGCCTATGTTGTTTCAGGAATAGGATTCTTGGGTGCAGGTGTAATTATGCGCCAAGAAGGCAATATCCACGGCTTAAATACAGCAGCAACTTTGTGGTGTTCTGCCGCAGTTGGAGCATCTGCTGGATCAGATCTGATTATTGAAGCCATTTTAGCCACCATGTTTATTTTGGCTGCCAATACGTTATTACGACCAATTGTTCATGTGATTGATCGCAGACCGTTAGATGACGATACTGAGGTGCTACATGTGATTTACATCATTTGTGATCGTAGTCAAAGTAAAGCGGTGATGGATGAGTTGAATTTGACTCTTAAGCACCATAATTATCCTGCCAAAGATATTCAGGTGACACCATTTGGTGAAAAGGAAGTCGAAATCGAAGTGACGTTGATTGCAACTTCGATTGAAACAGAAGAAGCACAACACATCATTAACCATCTGAATTCTATGCCACAAATTCGCCAAGCTTTTTGGGATAAGAATGCGATAAATTAAATCGAGTGTGGGTGTTTGTAATCAATACAATAAGAAGCATTGTCTCATAAATGATGTATAAGTCTTCTATTGTTTCAAATAAAATAGAAACACATTGATAACAATGAGAATAGTATGAGTTCAGACGCTCACTCAATTAGTTTAATTGCACCCGTTGTTTTATTGGCAGCTGCTGTTATTGCAGTTCCTATTTTTAAAAGAATAGGGCTGGGTTCAGTCCTAGGATATTTAATTGCAGGGCTTATCATAGGTCCATTTGGTTTTGCTTTTTTTAGTGATTCAGCTTCAATCCTACATATAGCAGAGTTGGGTATCGTGATGTACCTGTTTGTGATTGGTTTAGAAATGCAACCTTCACATTTATGGAGTCTAAGGCGAGAAATATTTGGTCTAGGCAGTTTACAAATTCTGGTGAGTTCATGTGCATTGACAGGCGTTGGAATCCTTTTTGGTTTCACATGGCAAGTAGCGTTTATCGCTGCAACAGGCTTTGTTTTGACCTCAACAGCGATTGTTATGCAGTTACTCGGTGATCGTGGAGACATTGCGCAACCACGAGGCCAAAAGATTGTCTCTATTCTATTATTTGAAGATTTATTAATTGTACCATTACTGGCACTTGTTGCTTTTATGGCACCAAACCATGTGGTGGAAAGTACTTCTGCACGATTAGAAATGATCGGTATTGGTTTGCTCGCAATAGCTGGTTTAATTGCTGCTGGCTATTGGCTGTTAAATCCATTGTTTAGACTTTTAGCCGCTGCAAAAGCGAGAGAAGTGATGACAGCTGCAGCACTTTTAGTGGTATTAGGTGCTGCATTAATCATGCAAGTAAGTGGACTGTCTATGGCAATGGGGGCTTTCCTTGCAGGTGTATTGTTATCAGAATCTACATTTAGACATCAAATCGAAGCAGATATTGAGCCTTTTCGAGGGATATTATTAGGGCTATTCTTCCTTGGTGTAGGGATGTCATTAGATTTGTCTGTTGTCGCTCAAAATTGGCAACTCATTTTGTGCGGTGTTTTGGCTTTAATGTTTGTAAAAGCATTGATGATTTACATCGTGGCACGTATTACCAAGAGTCCGCATACAGAAGCTCTAGATCGAGCTTTACTCATGGCACAAGGTGGTGAGTTTGCTTTTGTGTTGTTTGCTGCTGCTGTAAGTGCACAAGTTATTGACAATACGACTAGATCAAATTTGACTGCGATTGTTGTCCTTTCTATGGTTTTGACGCCGATTATTGGGATTTTGTTTAAACGATTTACTGAGACTAAAGATACAATCTCGTTAGATAATGTGAGTGTCGCTGACGGTTTAAGTGGCAGTGTTTTAATGATCGGTTTCGGGCGTTTTGGGCAAGTAACCAGTCAGTTGTTATTGGCTCGCGGTGTAGATGTAACGATCATCGATAATGATATCGATATGATTCAAAATGCAGAAAGATTTGGTTTTAAAATCTATTATGGTGATGGTGCGCGTTTAGATATTTTGCATGCATCAGGTGCTGCAACAGCACAAGCGATCGTAGTTTGTGTTGATAGTAAGGAAACAACCAATAAGATCGTCGAACTGGTAGGACATGAGTTTCCGTTAGCAAAGTTACTTGTACGCTCTTATGACAGAGAACATTCACTCTATTTAGTGAAGCACAAAGTTGATTATATGATTCGTGAAACTTTTGAATCTGCAATTAAATTTGGTGGCGTGATCTTAAAGGAGCTTGGTGTTGACCAAGAGGAAGTAAGACGCATTGCTCATGAAATTCGTGAACGAGATGAGGAACGCTTTGAGACAGAAATAGCAGCTGATGATGTTTATGCTGGGGTGGGATTCCAATATTCACATAACCAGCCACGTCCAACAGCTCCGTTGATTCAACCACAACAAGCAGGGCGGATTTTAAATGACGATGAAGCAAATAAAAATTTAGACAATAAATAACGCCCAAAGTTTATTGTATTGTGATGGATAAGCCCTAAGTTTTGACTTAAGGCTTATTTTTAAATTTGAAGATAATTAAAACAACGATTCCAAGGATTAACCCCCAAAATGCAGAACCAACCCCTAAAAATTGCACACCAGACGCGCTACATAAGAACGTAAGTAATGCTGCTTCGCGTTCTTCTACATTGGCAAAAGCAACAGCAATGTTATGGCTAATCGTTGCAAAAAGGGCGATGCCTGCAAGCGCAACGATGAAAATTTGTGGGAATGACATCAGTAAACTAACTAATGTTGCCGCAAACAGCCCCATCAAAATATAAAATAAACCACAACTAATGCCTGCGATATAACGCTTACTTGGGTCAGGATGCACTTGGTCATCCAAGCTTACTGCGGCACTGATCGCTGCCAAATTTACTGAGAAACAGCCAAATGGCGCAAAAAAAGTATGTGCGATACCTGTCCAGCCTACAAGTTGATTGACGTGAGGATGATAACCATAGCTTTTAATCATCGCGATACCGGGTAGGTTTTGCGAAGTCATATTGATCACAAATAAAGGTAAAGCCAAGCCCAAGATCGCAGACCAAGAAAATGAAGGCTGCATCCACACCGGCTGTGTCAATGACCAAGTGATCGGTGCGAGTTGAAAACTAATAAATAGTGGACAAATTGCAGCACCCAAAATGACTGTCAGCACAATACTATAGCGCGGAAATAAACGTTTTGAGAGTAAGTAAATCGCTAACATGCTGAGGATAAAACCTAGATGAGTTTCTAAGCTACTAAAGATTTGTATACCGAATTTTAAGAGGATTCCTGCAAGCATGGCACAGGTTAGGCTGGCTGGTATATGAGCCAATAATCTTTGAAAAACACCAGAAAAACCAACAACCGCAATCGCAATTCCGCAGATGACAAATGCACCAATGGCTTCATAGAGATCATAATGTCCTGTAGATGCAATAATTAAGGCAATACCGGGCGTTGACCAAGCTGTAGCAACAGGATATTTATATTTCCAAGATAATAATAAACCTGAAAGTCCGATCGCTAATCCTAATGCCCAAAACCACGAACTAATTTGTGCAGTATTTGCACCGAGGGATTGTGCCCCTTGAATCACCAATACTGCAGAAACACTAATACCAATCAGAAATGTGATAAAGCCAGCGAATACAGCAGGAATCGAAAAATCTTGGATCAGACGTTGCATCTATATATCTATTATTGATTAAAAAATTTATTGAAAAGTATACCGTTTATACAGCATAAAACGTAGTTCAAAGATGATTGAATAAATTGATCATTTGATTCAAAAAGATGGAGATGGAACATGAACAAAGGTCACAGTCCACCTTAAAAATA
>NZ_GG665951.1:166001-169907 GCF_000156555.1 Acinetobacter sp. ATCC 27244 | reverse complement strand
ATACGTCTAGGTCTAATTAAATCGTCGAAGTTGCAAGTCGTAAACCAAATCCAAAAAATAAAATGCCGACTAAGAATACGCCACTTGCAGCCAGTTTATAGTTATGTCTAAAGAAGCCAGCTAATTTCACGCCCGAAAAAATAAGTGCGGTTAGATAACTAAAACTGATGATTTGTAGAACCAATGCCAATACCAAGAAACTGATCATTGGGTAGGGATAACTTGGCTCAACAAATTGCACAAAGAATGATAAGAAAAATAAAATTGCTTTTGGATTCAATAAACTAATGCCAAGTGCTGTCCGGTAAGGGTGAACTTTATCTAATCGAGGTAAATCGGCCAACTCTGTATGATGAGGTGGCTTTTTCCATGTTTGATAGCCACTTTGGAGTAGTTTAAAACCTAAGTAAGCAAGATAGCAGGCCCCGGTTAATTTAAGAATTACAAACAAAATGGGAAAGGCTTTTAATAGCGATGCCGCGCCTAATACAGTACAAACGATTAAGATAAAATCGCCAGTAAATACACCACAAGCGGCAGCATAACCAGTACGTATACCATAGCGTGAGGCCACAGACATGACATAGATGGAGTTAGGGCCGGGTAATAAAATGATTAAGATCGTACCGATAATATAAGTAGTTAAATCTGTGATACCAAACACGATGAACTCAATAAAAAAACCGACCCTCACTAATATAGCAAAAATCGGTTTTTAATAGGTGAAAAATCAGCTAATTATGGACTGATTTCAGCATCAACACCAAAAGACTGACGAAGTAACAAACTTAATTGATTTCGAGCTTTGATAAAGCCATCAATTCCACCTTGCAACAGTTGGAATGCCATTAAGTCTTGTTCAAGCTCAGCCTTGAAGCTTTCCTTAGTTTGTTCAGAGCGCTCAATTTTTTCAGCCTGTTGCGCTGCTTCTACAGTCAGTTGAGCATTAACGTGTTGTTGATCTTGTTCTAATTGTGCCAGTAAATTTGGTGCAATTGTCAGTAAATCACAACCAGCTAAGCCCAGTACTTGTGCCGTGCTACGGAAGCTTGCTCCCATGACTTGTGTTGGGATACCTTGTTGTTTGTAATAATTATAAATTTTCTTAACAGAGAGTACACCTGGATCTTTCTCGATTGGATAAGCATCGACGGCTTCTGCTTTTTTGTACCAATCTAAAATACGTCCAACAAATGGAGAGATAAGCGTAACGTTTGCATCTGCACAAGCTTGTGCTTGATGTAAACCAAACAATAAAGTCAGATTACATGGAATACCTTCAGCTTCTAAAACTTTAGCAGCTTGAATCCCTTCCCATGTCGAAGCAATCTTAATGAGAATACGTGATTGTTCGATGCCATAGTCTTGATAGAGCTTTGAAAGTTCACGAGCTTTAGCAATGGTTGCCTCTGTATCATAAGAAAGTAGAGCATCGACTTCTGTTGAAACCCGGCCATCAATTAACTTTAAAATCTCAACACCAAACTTGACAGTTAAAATATCAATCGTACGTTCGATCAGTTCATCAGCTTCATAACCTTCTTTTTTTGCTTGTAAATAAGCATCTTCGATGAGTTCTTTACTTTCTGGTTGTTCAGCTGCTGCTGTGATTAATGAAGGATTTGTTGTTGCATCAAGCGGACGAAATTTTTTAATTGCTTCAAGGTCACTGCTATCAGCTACAACAGTTGTAAAATTCTTTAATTGGTTTAATGCGGTTTGAGTCATTGATATAACGTTCTTACTTAAACAAATATAGTGGTATTCTCATTTATAACACACAATTCAAGAAAGCAAAGTGTCACTTGTGATGACATGCCTTATTGTTGCATGCTTTTTAAGGTTCGATTTTCTGACGTTGATCTCGGATGTACTCAATCAGAAACCTTGCAGCTGCACCAAGTTCACTTTCTCGACTCCAGACGAGGTCTACAAAATATTCAAATTTTGGTGTGAAATCATAAAGCTTCAAAATTTTTAATTTTTTCTTTAACTCAGGGTTTTCATTAAACATTTCTAAGGGGAGAACACCCCAGCCCAAATTTCGAACAATCATCATGCACGCTGAATGGTGGTTGTCGGTACGCCAGTAATCTTTAGCAAAAAGTAATTCAGGTTTAATCCTGTTATCTCGGCTCGCTACTACGATTTGACGGGTTTGAACCATTTGCTCAAAAGATACTTGTTCAAGTTGAGCCAGTGGATGAATATTCGAGATAACAGGTACTAATGCTTCTCTTTTAAGTTCAACAAACTGCTCACGACTGTCTAATTGTTCACGTTCAAACATCAAAGCCAGTTGTGCCGACTGATCCAGTAACATGTGTAAAGCATCTTCTTGCGGAGCAGATACAATATTAATCGCGAGACTCGGAAAATTTTGCTCAAGTAGGGTAATGTAGTCTGTCCAATTGGTATGCAATAGTTCGGATACAACCACAATGTTTAATGTGGATTCTAAGCCTGTACTGAGCGCATGCGCATGTTGTTTCCATTGATTCATTTCAATGAGCAATTGTTGTGTTTTTTCATACAACACCATTGCTTCAGCAGTAGGAGTTGGTTCACGTCCCACTCGCTCAAATAAGTTGAGATTTAAATCAATTTCTAGGTTAGCAATCGACATGCTTACCGCAGAAGGGACTTTGCCCAACTTGCGTGCAGCCGCAGAAAATGAGCCTGTTTCAATGACGGTTTGAAACATGATGAGTTGTTCTTGATTAATATTCATCTGTCAAAAAAACTGAAAGAACCTGATTGGATTAATCAAAATTATAAAAATAAAATGGCAAATATCCAAACAAGAGAGTGTTATAGAAATGTTGATTTCCAAAAGAAGACTCATTCATGCGATTGTCTATGAAGTGATTTTATTGGTCATCATCGCAATTGCGTTAAGTTTTATTTTTGACATGCCGATGGAAGTAACAGGAACATTAGGTGTGTTTATGGCGGTTGTTTCAGTGATTTGGAACATGATTTTTAATAATTATTTTGAGAAAATTGAGCATAAATACAATTGGGAAAGAACTGTACCAGTGCGTATTTTGCATGCAGTTGGATTTGAAGGTGGTTTGTTAATCGCGACAGTTCCAATGATTGCTTATATGATGAATATGACGATCGTTGAAGCGTTTATTTTGGATATCGGTTTAACCTTATGTATTTTGGTCTATACCTTTATCTTCCAGTGGTGTTATGACACTGTAGAAAATCGTTTCTTCCCAAATGCAAAATTTGCATCATAATAATGAGATCGTTAGGTAGCACTCTTTATCACTTGATGAAGAGTGCTTTTTTAATACTTAGATTAGTACAACGTGATTAAAGTTTGATAATTTTAATAAATTCGGTTTAATCAATATTAATTTGTTGCTAATAAATCTATAGAAAATATAAATATTCATTAATAGTACTTGTTTGGGAGAGTAAAATGCCGAGTGTTCTTATTGAGATAAGACAAAAATATACGTTAGATGTGGAGCTTGGAATTATTGAAGCGGTGCATTCTGCTTTGATAGAGTCATTTAAAATTATGCCAAATGATCGGCATATACGTTTAGTCACGCATGAACCACATCATTTTCAGTGTCCACCAGAAAAGGAAAAACCAGAGTTTTTTACACACATTACAATTGATTGTTTTGTAGGTCGTACATTAGAAACTAAGCGTTTATTGTATAAAACGATTGTAAATAAATTAGAGCCATTTGGTATACCCAAAGATCATACCATAATAATACTTCGAGAAATTCCAACGGATAATTTTGGAATACGGGGTGGTCAAGCTGCCTCTGATATTGATTTAGGGTTTAAAATTGATGTTTAGGAAGAGTAGGATTTAATGACAATATCCAAATTGAAGATGATGACATTAAAAGCACTTTTCGTAGAAATTTACTATAC
>NZ_GG665951.1:136704-165452 GCF_000156555.1 Acinetobacter sp. ATCC 27244 | reverse complement strand
ATATACTGATTACTCTCAAGATCTTACTTTAAGTAAAATCGCAGAATATATAAAAGCACATGAGGTTGTAGAGATAGAGTACTTTGAACTTTTTGATCATGATACTGACCACAAATCTCTTTTGTTAGGGTTGATACAAAGAGTAGATGTAAATTTTTCAGTGAATTCAATTGAGGCCGAAATTTTAGCTGCTCATTACTTCCTAAATGTTCTAAAGAAATATCAAGTGGGTGAAATACGGCCCTTTGAATTATGTAAAATTTTTAACAATATAGAAGCTGGTTTTATGGGGGCTCCACGTAATCTTGATTCGAAAATTGTATATTCCCCCTCATGGTTGGGTAATTTATATGATGCTTGTGACTGGTGTGATGAAACATGGACTCATGATAATAGTCCTCATCTTCTTATTGAAGTAGAAAAGCAAATCCATAACATTAAAAATTGGTTAACGAATCCTGTTTTAAATAATAGTGACTTTGATAGCAATTCTATTTGATCTACTGAATAGATAACTTTGCATTAAGGATAAGCCAAAAAGTTCCTATTCGTAAAAAACATCATGCTAAAATAAGCCACTTGTCATTATAAATTGCACGACTTTCTCTATGTTTCAGCAAGAAATTTCTCAATTAAATCTACAGCAACTCAAAGCAGGCGAAAAGCGTTGGATTGGCTCATTACTGGGATCGTCGGCAGCACTATTATTTAAAGAAATTGCGACCCAAAGTTCAAATCTATACGTCATTGTGGCAAGGAATAATCAGCATTTAGCTCAACTGGAAAGTGAGCTTGAGTTTTATGGTATTAAACCTACAATTTTTCCCGATTGGGAAATCTTGCCTTATGACCGTTTGTCTCCACATCAGGATATTGTCTCAGAGCGCTTGGCTATTTTGTCCAATATGCCGCAGAAAGGTATTTTGTTGATTTCCGCAAGTACTTTAGCCCAACGTGTTGCACCATATTCATGGGTGGTTGGTGAGCACTTTGATATTAAAGTTGGACAAAAGCTTGATTTAGAAACACAGAAAAAACAGCTCGTACAAGCAGGGTACCGTTTGGTTGATACCGTTTACGATCATGGCGAGTTTGCTGTTCGTGGTAGCATCATGGATATTTTTGCTTCAGGACAGGAACAACCGATTCGTATAGATTTATTCGATGATGAAATTGAAAGCCTAAAGTTCTTTGATCCAGAAACACAACGTACGACGGAGTCTTTGAAAAACTTTACTGTTTTACCTGCCAAAGAGTTTCCACTCAAAGAAGGTCGTTCAATTTTTAGAGATCGCTATGCTGAGAGTTTTCCAACCGCAAATCCAAAGAAAAATCCCATTTATCAAGATGTCCTCGAAGGAATTGCAACCCCAGGATTAGAATTCTATTTGCCTTTGTTCTTTGATAAAAAGGTGATGGAAGCACAAAGTATGTTCACAGCATACTTACCAAAGAATTGCATTGTCATTACAAATAATGAGATTGAAGATGAGTTGATCAACTTCTGGAAAGAAGTTGTACGTCGTTATGAAGACCGTCGTCACAACATTGATCAGCCAATTCTCCCGCCTGAAGATTTATTTTTAATGCCTAATCATGTACTGCAGGCACTAAATCAATTACCTCGTATTATCGCTTCACCTGATGCTTTAGATTCAAAATCTGGTGTTTTAAATCTTGCCTCTGAGCAACCGCCAAAACTTGCAGTTGATCCCAAAAAAGAACAACCATTTCAGGCGGTCAAAGACTACATTGATCAAAGTAAATTTCCTGTTTTGTTGGTGGCTGAAAGTGCAGGTCGACGAGAAACTTTAAAAGATGCTTTGCGATCAGTTCTAGGTGAAATCCAAACGGTAGAAAGTTTTGCTCAGTTCCAAAAAGATAAACTCAAAGTTGCGATTACAAGTGCTCCTTTAGATCGTGGTTTGCTCCTAACAGATCAGTTATCTGTCATTTCTGAAAATCAGTTATATGAACATCGGGTAGTACAACGTCGCCGTAAACGTCAGCAAGAAGTTTCTGAAGAGTTTTTGATTCGCAGTTTAACCGAACTGAGCATTGGTGCACCTGTGGTTCACATTGATCATGGTGTGGGGCGCTATGCAGGATTAATCACTTTAGAAATTGATGATCAAGACCATGAGTTTTTACAACTTGATTATGCTGATGCGGCTAAGGTTTATGTGCCCGTCACTAACTTGCATTTAATTAGTCGTTACAGTGGTGGTGACCCTGATCTTGCACCATTGCACAAATTAGGAACGGATGCGTGGAGTAAGGCGAAGCGTAAAGCCTTAGAACAGATCCACGATGTGGCTGCTGAATTATTACATATCCAAGCGCGTCGTCAGTCCAAACCTGGATTTGCTTTTGAACTTGATCATATTGCATATATGCAATTTGCTAGTGGTTTTGCTTATGAAGAAACTTTGGATCAGGCAAATGCGATCGAAGCAACATTGCATGATATGCAGCTTGCCAAACCTATGGATCGCTTAGTTTGTGGAGATGTTGGTTTTGGTAAAACAGAAGTTGCGATGCGGGCAGCATTTGTAGCAGTACAAAATGGTAAGCAAGTTGCGGTATTAGTGCCGACCACATTACTTGCACAGCAACATTATGAGTCATTTAAAGATCGCTTTGCGGATACGGCAGTACGAATCGAGGTACTTTCACGCTTTGGTAGCAATAAAACGCACTTAAAAATTATAGAAGATTTGGCGGATGGCAAAGTAGATATTGTGGTGGGTACCCACAAAATTCTACAAGAGAATATTCAATTCAATAATCTGGGACTTATGATTGTTGATGAGGAACACCGTTTTGGTGTTCGTGACAAAGAGCGGATTAAGGCATTGCGTGCAGATGTTGATATGCTGACCTTAACTGCGACGCCTATTCCACGTACCTTGAATATGGCTTTCTCTGGTATGCGTGATTTATCGATTATCGCAACGCCACCTGCACGCCGTTTGGCGGTGAAAACCTTTGTGCAAGAACATACAGATGATTCAATCAAAGAGGCTATACTGCGTGAGCTGTTACGTGGAGGTCAAGTTTATTTCTTGCATAATGAAGTCGAAACAATTGAACGTGCCGCGGAAAATATCCGTCATCTAGTTCCTGAAGCGCGAGTGGCAGTTGCGCATGGACAAATGCGTGAACGTGAGCTTGAACAAGTGATGCAGCAGTTCTATCACAAAGACTACAATGTATTGGTGTGCTCAACGATTATTGAAACAGGGATCGATGTCCCAAATGCCAATACGATTATCATCGAACGCGCAGATAAGTTGGGACTTGCACAATTACACCAATTACGTGGTCGTGTAGGCCGTTCACATCATCAAGCTTATGCTTACCTACTTGTCCCATCTATTAAGCATCTCAAAGGTGACGCAGAGAAACGCCTAGATGCAATTCAACGTGCTTCGACTTTAGGTGCTGGTTTTATGTTGGCGACCGAGGATTTAGAAATTCGTGGAGCAGGTGAATTATTGGGTGAACAACAAAGTGGTTCGATGCAGGCAATTGGTTATAGCTTGTATATGGAAATGCTTGAGAAAGCGACTAAAGCCATTCAAAAGGGTAAAACACCTAATTTCGATGCGCCATTGTCATTAACTGCTGAAATCAATTTGCATATGCCTGCATTGATTCCTGATGAATATTTGGGAGATGTACACCAGCGATTATTATTCTATAAGCGTATCAGTAACACCGATAGCCAAGAGAAACTTGATAATATTCGTATGGAGTTGATTGATCGTTTTGGTATTCCACCACAACCGGTGAAACAGCTGTTTAGCGTACATCAGATTCGCTTAAGAGCAGAACAGTTAGGAATCACCAAAATTGATATCAATAGTAATGGTGGTTATATCGAATTTTCACCTGATACACCAGTGCAAGCGATCAGCATCATTCAGCTTATGCAGAAAAATCCGACCTATTATCGGATGGAAGGCGGACAGCGTTTGAAAGTGACTGTGCAACTTGCAGAATATGATAAACGCATCCAGTTTATTGTCGATTTGTTGAATAAGTTGCTCAATGAATTGAATGTATAGCTTAAAAAACATGCTTTATTTTAAGTAAAGGTAAAATATCAATGATTCCTCCGATAATAAGTGAGGAAAATCATTGTTATTTGTAATCAAACGACTGATGAAGAATACTCACATCAGAACTGATGTGATAGTATTGATCATCATTATTCTGCATCATTTATAAAGATATGTTTAGTTTGCATCCACAACTTGCTCAAGATACATTTTTTGTAGGCGACTTCCCGCTTTCAACATGTCGTTTAATGAATGATATGCAATTTCCTTGGTTGATCCTTGTACCACGCGTACCAGGTGTTACAGAACTTTATGAACTTAGCCAAGCAGATCAAGAACAATTTCTACGTGAATCTAGCTGGTTATCGAGCCAACTATCTCGCGTATTCCGTGCGGATAAAATGAATGTTGCCGCTTTAGGAAATGTTGTACCACAATTGCATTTTCATCATGTTGTACGTTATCAAAATGACGTGGCATGGCCTAAACCAGTCTGGGGAACAGCAGCAGTACCATACAATAGTGATGTACTTGCACATATGCGTCAGACGCTGATGTTAGCATTACGTGGACAAGGCGATATGCCGTTTGATTGGCGCATGGACTGATCCAAAAATAGAAGAATAACAGTATTCTATAATAAAAAAGGAGGATAGAGTGCCGCTAGATAGGTTGATTGATAAAGAACCTAGACAGTTCGCATATTTTCATCGTTTGATGGGATATTCGATCTTGTCACTTATTTTGGTAATTTATACATTTACCTCATCGACTGCTAACTATCAACTTTATATCCTCCCTTTATTATTGATTTATTTTTTGCTTTGTCCGCGCTTGGAAAAATGGCTGCAATACAAATATGATAAACAAACTGAGAAGAACGTATTTTTTGCCAATGAAGCAATCATCGTAGCAATTATTTTAGCCGCTTTACATCTGAGTCTAGTTCCAACGTTTGTTATTCTATTTGCCTTATTGTATGTTGGATTAAACAATAAAATCTCCTTAATGGTTTCTTGTTTAATTGGGCTGATCGGTGTTATTACCTTTTATTTCAGTACTTTCTTCATCTTTGGTGCTGAGCAATATTTTGAACCTACTAATCCAGAGTTGACTGTAGTGAGTTTGCTTGGGTTAATGGTTTTTATTGTGATTGGTAACTATTACCAGCATCGTCGTCTTAATATCCTCGGTCAACAGCGTCAGCATTATCATAATCAAATGACGCGTTATATTGCTTTTGCGAATCAATTAAGTCGGTATGCACCATTGCAATTGTGGCAATCCATTATGCGTGGTGAAGCTGAGGCGAAAATTGAATATAAACGTAAAAAACTAACGATTTTCTTTTCTGATATTCAAGGTTTTACTGAGCTTTCAGAGACGCTGATTCCAGATGATTTGGCATTTTTACTTAATGACTATTTAAGTCATATGACTGAAATCGCGAAGCAGTATGAAGCCACTGTTGATAAATTCATGGGAGATGCAATTTTAATCTTCTTTGGTGATCCAAACTCGCAAGGGACTGAGCAAGATGCAAAATCTTGTGTGGAAATGGCGATTGCAATGCGTCAGCAAATGAAATTGCTACGTGAGCGATGGAAGAAAATGGGTTATCCAGCACTGCATATTCGGATGGGGATTAGTACAGGTTATTGTCACGTTGGGAATTATGGTGCTTCACATCGTATGGCTTACACCATTGTTGGCCGTGATGTAAATTTAGCAGCACGTTTGCAGTCAGCGGCTGAAGTTGATGAAATCTTAATTGCTGATGACACACATCAACTGATTAAAAATGAATTTTTATGTGTACCTAAAGTGCCAATTTATTTAAAAGGGATTCAAGGTCCTGTTAAAACTTGGCAAGTGATGGAAAAATTCACTGGTAAGAAATCGGATACACAAAAATGGTTTGATTACGATTACAAAGGCTTCCATCTGGTATTAAATTTGGAAGAAGTACAGAATTATGAATATCCTGAACTTGTTGAAATCTTGGAAATGATGATTGATCGAATCAAGACTCAACAAAAGATCACCAATGCGCAGGGTGTTCCAAGGTTAAGTTTGGATGATGAAATAAAACCTTAACTTGTTAATACCCATAAAAAACCTCATTGTATTAATGAGGTTTTTTTATTTTTGAAAGTCAGTTAGTGATTTTCAGAAGCATGATTGATGGTGTATTTAGGAATCTCAATCTCTAGATCCTCGTCAACCACTATAACTTGACATGATAGGCGAGAGTCGGGCTCAAGTCCCCATGCACGGTCAAGTAAATCAGCCTCAACGTCATTCATTTCTTCTAAGCTATCAAAGCCTTTACGAACAACTACATGGCATGTTGTGCAAGCACACGACATATCGCATGCATGTTCAATTTTGATGCCTTGCTTAAGTAAGCTTTGGCACAAATTAGCATCTTGTTCTACTTCAAATTCTGCACCTTCAGGGCAAATTTGTGCATGAGGAAGAACTTTAATACGTGGCATATTGATCACCTATACCTTTAGTTTGAGTTTGACCAATCTTCAAGTTTTGTACCTTTTAAGGCATGGTCAATATGTCGGTTCATGCGAAGTGCAGCAAAGGCATCGCTGTGAGTTTTAAGTTGCTGAACAGCGTGTTCAATCGCTTCGAGTTCATCTGTTTTCAGACGAGCTTTCAAGGCTTCTGCAGCAAGAATTAAATCACGCGCTTGCTGCTGGGAGAGTAAATCTTTATCTACCTTTAGGGCTTGTTCTAAGGCTTCAAGTTCACGCTGAGCTTCAACTTTGGTTTCTTGCAAATGGCGAAGATTTTTGTCTTCTTCAGCATGCTGGAAACCCTCTACTAACAATCGCTCCGTGTCAGCTGCGGATAAACCATAAGAGGGTTTTATATCAATCTGCGCTTGTACACCAGAAGTCGTTTCTTTTGCAGATACGGTGAGTAAACCATCAGCATCCACTTGGAAGGTAACTTCGATACGAGCTTGACCAGCAGTCATTGGAGGAATGCCATGTAACACAAAGCGTCCAAGAGAGCGACAATGCTCAACGAGATCTCGTTCGCCTTGTACAACATGAATCAACATGGCAGTTTGCCCATCTTGATATGTGGTAAATTCTTGACGTCGTGCAACAGGAATCGCTGTATTGCGAGAAATTAAACGCTCAACTAAACCACCCATTGTCTCTAATCCAAGAGAGAGTGGAGTCACGTCTAGCAATAGTGAACCATCTTGACTATTACCAATCAATTGATTGGCAGTAATAGATGCACCGATTGCAACAACCTCATCTGGATTGATCGTACATAACGGTTCGCGTTTAAATAATTCACGTACTGAATTTTGTACAGCGTAAGAGCGAGTTGAACCACCAACTAACACAACATGTTCGATATCATCTAATTCAAGTTTGGCATCACGTAATACGCGTTTACATACACTTGCGGTTTTATCGAGTGCAACTTGAATAATTGATTCAAAAGTTTGACGATCTAAAGTTAGACGATCATCTAATAACTTTAATTCAGTTGATTCGTGATCCGTTAAATATTCTTTGGCTTGACGCGCAGCAACCACGAAAACAGCATATTCTTCATCACTTAGTGTCGTGATGTTGAGCTGTTTTTTTGCCCATTTTACGATTAAGCGATCAAGGTCATCACCGCCTAAGGCAGTGTGTCCGCCTGTCGCGAGAACTTCAAAAACACCTTGTGAAAAACGTAATATGGATACGTCAAATGTGCCACCACCTAAATCATAAATCACATAGTTTCGATCGGTACTTAGATTGGTTTCTTGATCAAGACCATAAGCGACTGCGGCGGCAGTTGGTTCATTGAGTAGGCGTAAAACATTCAATCCTGCAAGTTGTGCAGCATCGCGTGTTGCTTGACGTTGAGCTTCATCAAAATAAGCAGGAACAGTAATCACCGCACCATTTATGGGATTATTTAGACTCGCTTCTGCACGGTCTTTCAGTTGTTTTAAAATTTCAGCCGAAACTTCAACTGGTGTTTTTCGACCAGCAATAGTTTCAAAAGCAGGCATTTCATTTTCTGCACCAACAAGTGTGTATGGGTGCTGAAACTTAATATCAGCTTGCGAGCGACCCATAAAACGCTTTACAGAGACAACTGTGTTTTTGGGGTCAGTCAACATAAATGGTTTGGCTTCATAACCAAACGTAGTTGAGTCTTTCGCATAGTGAACAATAGACGGTAAAAGAACTCTGTCTTTGTCATCTTGTAGAACTTTCGGTTTTCCCGATAGCACTGTCGCCACTAAAGAGTGGGTTGTCCCTAAGTCGATACCGATCGCAATACGATGTTGATGCGGTGCGGTTGATTGACCAGGTTCAGCAATTTGCAAAAGTGCCATGCGTGAGATATCCCTTGAAAATAATCAGTAACAGCGGATTAAAAATCATCATCTAGATCAAAGCTTTCTTCTTCATCTAGCATACGATCTTCAGCTTTATCAATATCATTCATTACACGTTGGAAAAAACGTAATTTACGAACGGTATCGCGAGCTTCAGCCCAATCTTCATCGGCATAATCTAGTTTAAACTCTCGAATTAAGCCATCAATCCATTGCTGCACTTCGATTTTTAATGTCCGAAGTTGATCGGGCGATGCGGCTTCATCGAGTTGTTCGCGCATTTCAAGTGCTGATTGTAAGAACTCAAAATCACTAATGGACTGATCGAGGTGATGATCCTGCTTTTTTAAACTAAGCAAATATGCAGCGCGGCTATCAACCTGTGAAAGCACTTTATAGGCTTGATTGATGTCGCTAGACATAATCAAAGCTTGATCTTTATCACTCGCTTTGTCTGGATGATATTGCTGTTGCAAACTTAAAAATTGCTTTTTTAAAGCTGCTAAATCGATATCGAGTGCTTCTGGTAATTGGAACAACTCAAAATGATTCATGGGAGATGAATTCCGTTTTAAATCCCTCTCAACCTTCTTTACAAAAAAGGAAGGGCTTCACAAATTAAATGATGCTATATCATTTGTGGAAGTCCCCCTGTAAAAGGGGGATTCAGAGAGATTTTTGACTTTAGATAAAAATTGAATGATTAAACAGTAAATGATTCACCGCAACCACATTCACCTTTTTGGTTTGGGTTGTTAAACTCAAAACCTTCGTTTAGACCATTTTTTACATAGTCCATCTCTAAACCTTCGAGATAAACTAGGCTTTTTGGGTCTACAAAAACTTTGACACCAAATTGCTCAAATACTTCATCATGTGTGTCGACATCATCGACAAACTCAAGAACGTAAGCCAATCCAGAACAACCCGAAGTTTTCACACCAACACGAATGCCTTCACCCTTACCACGATTTTGCAGGTAATTGCTGATGTGAGTCGCAGCATTTTCAGTTAAATGGATCATGAAAACTCCAATGTATCTTCGGTAATCAATTAAGCTTTCGCTTTTTTGCCACGATAGTCTTCAATCGCAGCCTTAATTGCATCTTCAGCCAATACTGAACAGTGAACTTTTACTGGTGGAAGCGCAAGCTCAGTTGCAATATCAATATTCTTGATTGCTTGAGCTTCATCAAGCGTCTTACCTTTTAACCATTCGGTTACAAGAGAGCTTGATGCAATTGCAGAACCACAGCCGTAAGTTTTGAAGCGAGCTTCTTCAATTACACCATTATCATCAACTTGAATCTGTAAACGCATAACGTCGCCACAAGCTGGTGCACCCACCATGCCAGTACCTACATTTTCTGCATTTTTATCCAAAACGCCTACATTACGAGGGTTTTCGTAATGATCAATTACTTTTTCACTATAAGCCATGTCGCTTCTCCAAACCTCGGGGTCAGCCTAATATTAATATGAGGGTTTAAACGCTATTTTCAATGAAGAATTCAATGAATTAGTGTTCAGCCCATTCAACTGTAGAAAGGTCAATACCTTCTTTATACATATCCCAAAGCGGAGAAAGTTCGCGTAGTTTCTCTACAGCAGCTTTGGTGATTGTTAACACGTGGTCAATATCTGCTTCAGTCGTGTATTTACCAAAACTAAAACGGATCGAGCTGTGCGCTAACTCATCAGACAAACCTAAAGCACGTAAAACGTATGATGGCTCTAAAGTTGCAGATGTACATGCTGAACCACTAGATACAGCAACATCTTTGAGTGCCATCATCAATGATTCACCTTCAACAAAGTTGAAGCTGACATTAAGATAGTTTGCAACGTTGTGAGTCGGGTGACCATTCAAGAACACTTGTTCAAGGTCCTGTAAGCCATTCCAAAGTTTGTCACGTAATTTGCGAATACGTTCTTGTTCTGCTTGCATCATTTTTCCAGCAAGCTCAAACGCTTCACCCATACCAACAATTTGATGAGTCGCTAAAGTACCAGAACGCATACCACGTTCATGACCGCCACCATGCATTTGCGCTTTTAAGCGAACACGAGGGCTGCGACGAACAAATAATGCACCAATTCCTTTCGGACCATAAATCTTATGACCAGAAAAACTCATTAAATCAACCTTCATCGTAGAAAGATCAATTTCTACTTTACCAGCAGCTTGAGCAGCGTCGACATGGAAGAAGGTCTTGTTTGCGCGGGTGAGTTCACCGATTGCAGCGACATCTGTTACTGTGCCAATTTCGTTGTTCACCATCATCAGTGATACAAGGATAGTATCTGGACGTAAAGCCGCTTGAACCATTTCTGGGGTAATTAAGCCAGTACGTGGTTCTGGCTCTAAATAAGTAATCTCAAAGCCTTGTTCTTCAAGTTCACGGCAAGTATCTAACACTGCTTTGTGTTCGATTTTACTTGTAATGATGTGTTTGCCTTTAGAACCGTAGAATTGGGCAATACCTTTTAATGCTAGGTTATCCGATTCAGTCGCACCCGAAGTCCAAACGATCTCACGAGGATCTGCTTTGATAAGATTTGCGACTTGTTCACGTGCATATTCGGCTTTTTCTTCAGCTTGCCAGCCATATGCATGTGAGCGCGACGCAGGGTTACCAAAAGTCCCTTCGAACGTTAAACATTCCATCATACGTTCTGCAACTTCAGGCAGTACAGGAGTGGTTGCTGCGTAATCTAGATAAATTGGACGTTTCATGTCAAATACCTGTAACCGATAGAAGGGCTGAATCTAAACTTGGTGAGTTCTGACGTAACGCAACAGTTTGAACATTGTCACGCGCAATCAGGTCAGCAAGAGTGATTTTCGCAAGATAATCGGCAATATGGTGGGAGAGGTCTTGCCATAAGTCGTGCGTTAAACACATTGCGCCATTTTGGCAGTTACCTTTATGGTCACAACGCGTTGCATCGACAGTTTCATTTACGGCTTCAATGATTTCTAGCACAGTAATTTCACTTGCATTGCGTGCAAGGTGATATCCACCATTTGCACCGCGAACGCTTGAAACTAACCCGTGACGCTTAAGTTTTGCGAATAACTGTTCTAAATAAGCGACTGAGATGGATTGGCGTGCTGCTATTTCCGCAAGCGTGATCGTTTGTTCAGTTGGCTGCAAAGCTAAATCAAGTAGAGCAGTCACTGCGTAACGACCGCGAGTTGTTAGGCGCATGATTCGATACACATGAATAGACTAGATGTCTAAATTTTATGAATTCCGACTAAAATAGTCAAGTTTTTTAATTGCCATTATGCGTGTGAAAAGTAAAATATTTTGGAATTATTGTATCCACATATTATATACAAAAATGGCAACTAAAATAAAGCTTAGTGTCACAAAAGCAATATTGATCATACGTTGACGTTTTTGAAGTCGATGAATGCGATTTTGGTATTGTTTTACCTCAACCAATAACGTGTTGATTTCAGAGCGTTGTTGATCGATTTTTTCCAAAAGAGGAGCGATTCGATGTTGGGATGCGATGGTGTCAGCATCATCATCAAATGCATTAAACCATTGTCTCCAGTTCACCAAGATACTAGATAAGGTAAAGTGAGGAATGAGATCTGTGAATTGTTCGGCTAAAGTCGAATCTCCTAAAATACGAAGATTAGAAATACTTTTTTGATTATTTAGAACAAAAATTTTAATCAAATCGATCAGAGTGCAATTGATTTCAAGGTCAATTTTTCGATCCAAGGCTTTCATGTCAAACAGTAAACCTTTTTCCGTGAACTGAATGTAAAAGTCAAAGAAAGGAATATAGCTGTTAATTCGAATAGTAATTTTATCATCAATTAGCTTTTTCGCTTGCAAACGTAGCCCAGCATCATGCGTCAAGATGAAGGAAAAAAAAGTTTCTAAAACAATGATGACAATGTTTAGCAACAAATGCGGATGTTTATGTCTTTGTTGCGTATCAATCATAAATCTCTTTTTCCTTGCCAAAAAATAAATAACAAAACATCAAGTCTAGTAAATCTTGAGTATCCTTACCCAATTGTTAAAAATAATTTACATGACTATATTGCTTTGTAGAACAGTTTTTTAAAACGATCAAGTCCTAACTTTGATATTATAAAAACATTTTTATGGTTAAATACGACATGCTGTTTGTAACGAGCTTAGGAGTGATGGTTCATGGATAATACAAATATAGACAATGCTAGTGAAGATACTGAAGCAAAAACTAAGTCAAAATCAAAGAGTTCTAAGAAATCTGCGCTCGATTTTAAAAAGTATACACAACAAATCTGGCTAGCTGGTTTAGGCGCTTTTTCGCGTGCAGAAGAAGAGGGCAACAAATTATTCGACTCTTTAGTCAAGGTGGGTGAGGAGCTTGAGTCTAAAACTGTCGATTTTGCAGATAATACTGTCGGTAAGGTAACCGAGAAAGCAAAAGAATCGGTGACAGATACCAAAGATAAGGTCGAAAAGATTTTAGATAGTGGTGTAAATCACTCGCTGAATCGTATTGGTTTGGTGACACCAAAAGATCTTCAACATATCGAACAACTGTTAGTACAGCTTCACATTAAGGTGGACGCTTTAATTGAAGAAAATGATCAATTGAAGGCTAAATTGAATAAAAAGTAAAAAAATTGCAAGTAACTCGTCCGTTTATGTCGTATTTCGGTATTTATTTTAATTAAAAAAGCCTTTCTAGTATTGCGTTCTCCCCTAAAGCATTGCTATAAAGGCTGCATGGCCTTTTAAACTATAGCCTTGGATCTTAACAAACGATATTAAGAGGATATTTTTTATCATGAATAAATCAGAATTAATTGATGCGATTGCTGAAAAAGGGGGAGTGTCTAAGTCGGATGCTGGTAAAGCACTCGATGCGACAATTGCATCAATCACTGAAGCACTTAAAAAGGGTGATACGGTTACTTTAGTTGGTTTTGGTACTTTTAGCGTAAAAGAACGTGCTGCACGTACTGGTCGTAATCCTAAAACTGGTGAAGAGCTTCAAATCAAAGCAAGCAAAGTACCTAGCTTTAAAGCTGGTAAGGGTTTAAAAGATTCGGTTGCGTAATCTTTCTAAATCAATAAACGCACCATTTTGGGTGCGTTTTTTATTTATCCAATGAAAAAGTTAATTTGATCTTCATTCGGCATTCATTCACTTTGTTTTTTAAGTTAAAATTGCCCCGAAATTAAATATTGGAATATTTATGGAATCATTTCGTACGGTCATTAAAGGTTGGCTTGGCAAAGTCCTGTTAGTTTTGTTTTTGACCCCTTTAGCTCTTGTCGGTATTGAAGGATATTTTAGCGGTGGCAATAAAGCAGATGTTGCCAAATCGGTAAATGGTCAAGATATTTCTAATAAAGAATTAGAAAGTGCAATCAAGAATTATAAAGATCAATATTTGGCCTTGGTTCAAGGTGATGAGTCATTGTTGAATCTGTCAGCGATTCAAGAAAGAGCGATGGATGCACTTGTGGCACGTAGCTTATTGTCTCAGCAGGCTGAAAAACTGGGTATCTCTTTGAGTGATGCGCAACTTGAACAGATGTTGGCGCAGCAACCAAGCTTTCAGCAAAATGGACAATTCTCGCAACAGCTTTATGAAAACTATCTACGCTCAGTTGGTTTAACGAATCAGGCTCTCATTTCGAGTTTGCGTCAAGATCATGCTCTTAAAATGATCTCATCGAGTCTGATAGACAATGCATTGGTAAGTAAGTCTGATTTACAGCAACTTGCTAATTTGCAAACAGAGCAACGTACATTGCACTTGGCAAGCATCAAGCTAGATGATTATAAAAAGGGTGTTACAGCATCAACTCAAGAAATCACTGACTACTACAACAAGCATAAAAATGAATTCAAGCAAGTTGCAAGTGTTGATGTGGATTATGTGGTTTTAAGCCCAGCATTATTAGAACAAGCTAATTTAGCTGTTACTGATGCAGACTTACAACAGGCTTATGCAGCGTTTGTAGAAAAACAGCAGCAAAGTGTGAAGCGTGAAGTGAAGCATATCTTAGTAACGACGGATGAGCGTGATGATGCTGCAGCACAGAAATTGATTAATGATGTTTACGCGAAAATTCAATCGGGTATGACATTTGCTCAAGCTGCAAGCCAATATTCGGAAGATCCGAGTTCTAAAAATCAAGGTGGTTTGGTAAGTGCTTATGCGCCTGGAGCTTTCTCTGCTGATTTTGATAATGCTGTAAACACTTTAAAAAATGGTCAGGTTTCTAAGCCTGTAAAAACGCAGTATGGTTATCACATTATTGAAGTGCAGGTACCAACAGTAAATATTCCGTCATTTGAATCAGAAAAAGCACGTCTAACTGCTGAAGTTGAGAAAACTAAAGCCGCAAATCTGTTTAGTGATACGGTCAACAACTTAAACGAAATGGTTGTGGGGAGTGATTCACTAGAGGTTGTTGCACAAGAAGTCAAAGCTGCACGTGTTGAATCTGCAAAAGCGATTACTTTGGCAACACAACATCCTATCTTGAGTGATTTGAATGTCAAAGTGAAACTATTCAGTGATGATGTGAAAAATGGTGATCGTAATGCATCATCAAATATTCAATTGGCGAATGGTGATTCAATCTGGATTAAAGTTCGTGATTATCACCCAGCAGGAATTAAACCATTATCTGAAGTGACTACTGAAGTTAAAGCGAAGGTAGTAGAACAGAAAGCCTATAAAGCTGCTCAGGCAAAAATGGCATCTATCCTTGCTGATTTCAAAACTCAACCTGCTGCACAAGTTGTTGCGAAGTCACAAGTCAATTTTGAGAATGCAGGTACTTTTGCTCGCTCACATGGTTTAAAGCGTGCGATTGAACGTGCTGCATTTAGCATTCCTGCGCCAAGTAAGGAAGGGATGTGGTCTGCAACAACGGCGAAATTGCCAAATGAACTCGTTATCGTTGCTGTTTCAAATGTAGACAGTAGTGTGGCGAGTAGCTTGCCAGAAAAAGAGTTGTTGGAATTAAAACAGTTGTATCAACAATTCCGTGGTCAGCAGGTTCTAGAAGACTACACGGCATATTTAAAATCTCAAGCCGACATCAAGTAAGCTTGATTTGATCGCGATAAAAAAGCCAGTTCAATGAACTGGCTTTTTTATGACTACTGTGCTCGAGTTTTTATTTTTTCTGAATAAACTTTGCTTCTTCAGATTGAGGGTATTGAGCTAGTAGCTTGGTTCTGTATTGGTTAGCTTGCGCTGTATTTTTATCGACTTCCTTTGCAATGCTGTAGAGCTGATATAAGGCACGAGATGCGCGAGCTGAGTTTGGGTATTGATTCACAACAGTCGTGTAATTTTGTTTTGCTGCTGTGTAATTTACGGGTTCTACTGCGAGGTAAAATTCTGCAAGCCAGAAGTATGCATTACCGATATAAATACCATTTGGGTGGTTTTTGATAAAGTTCTGCATCGGTTGGATAGCTTGTTTTGCACCGCCTTGTTTATAAGCATCTAACGCGACAGTGTACGCAGCTTTCTCTAACTCGATTTGGTTGTTCACATTCATATTGGATGCAGCGGGGCTTGGCTGCGATTGTGCTGTCGTAGCTGTGCTTTGTGTAGCTGTATTATTTGAAAGTGGCTGTGAAGCATCAATTGGCTCTTCAGTATTTTCTTCTGGTGGATCAATTTTCTGAGACAGTAGCTCTAAGCGTTGATCTAAATCGGTATAGCGGTTAGTAAGTTCTTTTTTTAATTGCTCAATCGCGTTGTCATGCTCTTCTAATTGACCACGTAATTTACGTACTTCTTCTTCAAGACGTTGATTTTTTTGGATGAGCTCCCAGTTTAAATTAGAGCCGACATTTGTGGTATTACTGCTGCTGGCAGTCTGTTGGCTAAGTGCACGAGATTCAATTGGAATATTGGCATATACATATGCACTGCTGAGTAACGCAACAAAGAGTACAGAATGCTTTTTTAGCATGAAAATCTATCCATTCAGTTGAAAATTAAAGCTGTGAGCGAATCAGTCTCCACTTTTTTACAGACTAGCACACAGCAAATATGCATTTTGATTTAGTCATTAAAACAGCAACTCATTTAAATGCAATAAGCATTTACAATCTTCAAGCACTTTTGAAGAGAATTGCTTGGTTGTTGTTTAATCTTTGTACATTATTGAAGCTTACTAAATGAAAGCTTTAACTTATTGTTGAGTAATTAGGCAGTTGAACGGAAAACTCACTGAAAAACAGAGACAAGTCTTGCAACTCGAGTAAAAATCTCTATACTTTGTCAGGCAATGGTAGCCCTGCTGGTAGCTTCGCAATTGTACTCTATGAACCCCGCCAGGACCGGAAGGTAGCAACGGTAGTAGAACTATGATGTGCCGAAATCTTGCTAGTAGGGTTGCCACCAATTATTCTTCTTCGCTCGTTCGAGCAATTGCTTTTAAAATTACCCCCATATCAAAACCGCGATATTGTAAAAATCTAATTTGTTTTGCTTTGAGTTTTGGGTCCTTTGTAACGTCTTCACCAAATTTTTTTACTTTAAGTTGGTAGGCTTGATCTAGCCAATCCACTTCTTCAAGTTCTTCTGCTATTAATTCTGCATCTAGCTGTTTCGCCTTAAGTGCTTGTTTAATGCGTTGTAAGCCTTTTCCTTTACGAATTTGGCTTGATAGGGTTAAAGCTGCGACACGTTGATCACTCTGATAATTTTTTTCTGCTAGCTCTGTTACTAAAATTGCAACTTCATTTGGATCAATTGCATATTGATTTAGCTTTTCGGTTAATTCTGCTTGTGAGTAATCTCGACGTGTCAATAATGCAAAGGCATATGACCTGAGTCTTTGACCTGTGAGTGTTTTCGGTTTGTCATTTTTTGTCGTGCTAAACATGGCTATTAATTCAATGGTGATTTATTTACGGCTATTCGTGATTTATTCTGAGGCAGATTACCTTGGGTTTAAATGATAGACGAAAAGAAAACGCCCCGAAGGGCGTCTAGTTTAGCTTTCTAGAAGATCTAGCTCATCTTCTTCCACTGCTGCGGCTTCGTTGTTGTTCTTTGTTAGAAGCTGTTCACGAATAAGCTTTTCAATTTCTTGTGCCATTTGTGGGTTTTCTTCAAAATGGCGGATGACATTATTCTTACCTTGACCGATTTTATTGCCTTGATAAGAGTACCAAGCACCTGCTTTTTGAACGATATCTTGTTGAACTGCGAGATCAACCAGTTCACCTAGTTGATTTGTACCTTTACCATACATGATTTGGAACACTGCTTCTTTGAAAGGCGGTGCCATTTTATTTTTAACAACTTTAACGCGAGTTTCATTACCGGTGATTTCATCACCTTCTTTCACTGCACCGATACGGCGGATGTCTAAGCGTACAGATGCATAGAATTTAAGTGCATTACCACCAGTCGTTGTTTCAGGGCTACCAAACATAACGCCAATCTTCATACGGATTTGGTTAATGAAGATCACCATACAGTTTGAGCGCTTCGCATTACCAGTGATTTTACGCAATGCCTGACTCATCAAACGTGCTTGTAAGCCCATATGTGAATCGCCCATTTCGCCTTCAATTTCCGCTTTAGGGGTGAGGGCTGCAACGGAGTCGACAACGATAAGATCAATTGCGCCAGAACGAACCAGCATATCTGCAATCTCTAATGCTTGTTCGCCATTATCAGGTTGTGAAACCAACAAGTTGTCAATATCTACGCCTAATTTACGCGCATATTCAGGGTCTAAGGCATGCTCTGCATCGATAAATGCACATGTACCACCAGTTTTTTGGCATTGAGCAATGGCTTGCAAAGTCATTGTGGTTTTACCAGAAGATTCTGGTCCATAGATTTCGATGATACGCCCTTTGGGTAAACCACCAATACCAAGCGCAATATCAAGTGTTAGAGAACCCGTTGATACAGCTTCAACTGCTTGTACGGTATTATCACCTAAGCGCATCACTGTGTTTTTACCAAATTGTTTTTCAATTTGGCTTAAAGCGGCTTGTAACGCTTTACTTTTATTATCATCCATCTCAAAACCTCAAAACTTTATATTCTTAACGACTAACCCAAGTGGATGTACTGAATCTCAACTTGTTGGGACTTGGGTATAGTGGCAGATTCTCGTTATTAATTCCACATCTGATCTATGTCAGTACGACACAAAATGACGCGCCCAAATTGAGAAAATCTCAATCCCATCTTATTCATCATGATAAGACCATGACTGAGCATTTTCATGTTTAAAACGATTGATATCACGACGATCTTTTTTACTTGGTCGGTGATCTGGTCGCGCTAGATTATGCAGCTTTCGCTGTGATGCATGCAACTCTCGGCGCTCAATACTTTCTGTTGTTTCTTCATAAAGCTGTTGTGCGATTGGGGCTCCACCACGAACGGACGAAAGTGCTTTGACTACTACGGTTTTTTTATCAAAACCTTGCTGGATGGTAAGCTGCATGCCAATACGTACATCGCGAGAAACTTTTACGCGTTCATTATTGTGATGTACCTTACCACCTTCGATAGCTGCTTTGGCGATAGAGCGTGTTTTAAAAAAACGTGCTGCCCAAAGCCATTTATCAATTCGCATGGCATCCATGCTTTCTGCTTCATGCTGTTTTGGCATCTGTTACCTGTGTGTCGGGTTCAAGATAATCTAGGAGTTCTGTGAGATGATCGAGAGCAAGATATTCTAGTTCTGTCGCGATGCGAGCGGGTTTACTGCTCGAAGGTTGTAAAATGCTATATAACTGTGTGATTCCAAATTTCTCAGCACCTCTTAATACAGCAACTGTATCATCAACAAAGACGGCATTTACTGGATCAAATGCGTGTCGCTGTTGTAGGGCTTTCCAGAAATTGACATCTTCTTTTGCAAAACCCAATTCTTCACTACTGATCATCACTTCAAAATAAGGGCTCAGTGCTACATTTTCAAGTTTCAGTTGTAAACCAGCTTGGTCTGCATTGGTTAAAAGCCAACAACGATAGCCTTGAGCATTGAGCTGTTCTAATAATTCATGGCAACCAGAACGTGCTTTAATTTTTTCTTGATGTTCATACTGTAGTTGCAACGTGTCGACACCAACTTTGGTCGTCCAGTACGCCGAAGAATACCAAGATAGTGTATGCTTATGCTGTTGGTAAAATTGAAATAGTGTTTGTTGACTTTGTGCCAGACTACATTGATGGACTTGCGCATGTCGTTCAGGCAAACAATCGTTCCAGATAAAATCATCAAAAGCTAAATCAAGTAATGTGCCATCCATGTCAAACATGATGATTGGCTGTTGTAAATCTGAATATGACATAAGGTTAATCTATGTTTGTTAAAACGCTTGCCCCACAAGACAACTTTATTTTGCAACTTGTCCCGGTTATGGCGCAGGCTAGTCAAATATTACTGGAAGAATATCAAAATTATTGTGCGGGTGGTGAGTTTAATATTCAGGAAAAAATAGATGATTCACCAGTGACACAAGCTGATTTAAAGGTAAATCGTTTTATAATCAAGAAACTTGCCGAACTAACGCCTGATTTGCCAGTATTATCAGAAGAAAGCGATTACTCAGCACGTAAAGACTGGGAACGCTGTTGGATGCTTGATCCACTGGATGGGACAAAAGAGTTTATTCATGAACGTGATGAGTTTACGATCAATTTAAGTTTGATTGAAAACCATGAAACGACATTTGCTATTATTGCAGTGCCATGTGAACAAGTCATGTATATCGGCTATCGATCACAATTACCCTATAAGTATAGTTTTAGTAGACAAGAATGGTTTCAGTATCAGGTGGAATCACATTCATTAACGGCACCCGTACAAATCGGTTTGAGTCACAATAGCAAAAACCCTAAATATAAAAATTTTATTGAACCGATTTTACAGCACCGAGAAGTTACGCGACGTGAAGCTGGCAGTGCCTATAAATTTTGTATGATGCTTGAAGGCGAGATTGATATATATCCACGATTTCATCCAACCTCAGAATGGGATACCAGTTCAGGACAAGCATTTTTGGAAAGTATTGGAGGTGGTTTGATGACATTAGAAGGAAAACCATTTCAATACAATCAGCGTGAAACAGTATTAAACAATGGCTTCATTGCATTTAGAGATCAAGACTATAAAACAATTGCTTATAATGCATTGCGCCTGTCAGGTATTTTAGATTGAGTGTTATGCTGCTCATGGTATAGTGAGTTAAGTTCTCATTTAAACGATTGAATATGGCCTTGCACTTATTACCCAAAAGCATGTTTGAAGCGATTGATTTACTTCCAGAAGCTTCGACGCCTGTAACGCTATTTACGCGTCATTCTTTGCGTGAATTGGTGAATGGGAAGGGTTTGGCTGGCTATGATTTGCAATTGACTGAACAAGGGCGTGAACTTGCCTATGCTTGGGGGCAATATTTAATTAAGAATACGGATCGAGCGATTCAACATTGCATCTCAAGTCCTATTCAACGATGCGTGGATACAGCTGCTTTGATGATCGAAGGGGCAGATGTAGTTCATAAGTTAGTGAATACTCATACGATAGAGATCGTTGAGCAGCGTTTATTAGTCGAACCAGGTAGTTTTGTGCTTGATATACAGCAAGCAGCTCCTTATTTTCGTAAACAAGGGGCATTAGGTTTTATCAATAGCTTTGTGAATAACGCCTTGCCTGGCATGAAGCATCCAATCACAGGTGTTTTTGACGTGTTGGAGTTGCTATATCACACTCATCCTACACATCAGCATGGTTTAAGTTTAGCCGTCAGTCATGACACCATACTTGCAGCGATTATTGCAGTAATCTCAGGCAAGAATCAAATTGAGCAAGCGGATTGGCCAGATATGATGGAAGGTTTATTCGTGTGGTTTGAGGGGGAAGATTTCGCAAATAGCAAACTTAAATGGATTTGGCGTGGTCAGAGAGAAGAGTTGCTGATTAAGCATTTTCATGATCCTTCATAATCAATAAAACTATCATTTTAGAAATTAGTTTTCCTTAGTTTTTATTAAATTTCCCCTGTGGTTTGTTTTAGGTTATATTGTTATAACTATATGATTTTTATAAATTAACTAAATCACATAATTTGTTTTTAACGATAAGTTATCGTGTTTATATTTGGGGAAATGTGATGCAATTACGCCTAAAGTATTTAGCTGTTTGTCTGCTGCCTGCTACTTTATTTGCCTGTGGTGGAGGTGGAGGGGACGCAGGTGACAAAAATAAAAGTGAAAATACCACCATACCTCCTGTTATAAATAAATACCCTGAACCAACGAAAGATGTGGTCGATGATTCTATTATTGGGTTCTACGATTATGATAAATCTGAACAAACACGCGTATTAAGAAATGATTTAAATGGAGATTTCATGGCGATGGTGCAATTTGCACAAAGTCATGTGGTGAATCCAAAAAATAATGAAAAAGATTGGATGCCGAGACTTACGGCTGAAAAAGAAGCTCTTTTATTGGTTACACCTCTGGCTGATATGGGTGACATTCAAGCTTTACAAGCAGAGATTTATGATGGTCAGAAACGTTTAAGAGCGATAGATTTAATTGAGCCGACACGAATTCCAGCATCAGATCAATCTAACGCCGATGGCCGCCCAAAGGTAAGCTATTCAAAACGAGCATGGAGTGCAGCATTAAACTGGGATGAAATTCGAGCAGGTTTAAACATCCGAATTATAGATCCTACGAATAATCGTGTTGGTGATTTGCCGGCAGAAAATATTGATTTTGCTGTACCTGGCGAATTGGTGCTTCATAACATTCGACTGGGATTGCTCACTGAGCCACCTAAATCAACAGGTCACTATATGTTATTAGAACCTGCAAAAGCGGGGACGGACTATTTTCAAACGATTCCAGCTGCACGTATGGTGGTCGCGAAGTATGATGATTTAAAGCTAGTTAAAGTAATGGTTGCTAGTGGCGTTATTTACGATGCAGCTAGCGACACTGCGGGTGACGTATATAGTGGTGATATGCGTGAAAATACAGCAAAATCTACTTTTGGTGTTGGTATTAATCTCGCTAACTGGGGGATTACCAGTGCATCTATGGCAAGCCAAGAACAACCACAACTTACGCAAAGCGTTGTTGCTCACCATGCTCGTGGTAAATATAGCAATGGTGATGTCACACACGGTTTGAGTGGTGGAAACGGTATGCTGACTTTGATTGATTCGATTGGTAACGAATTTAGTCATGAAATTGGACATCACTATGGCTTGGGGCATTATCCGGGTTCTGTAGGAGACAATATGTTTTGGGCAGCGCATCATGCGGATAGTGGTTGGGGATATATTGCTTTTCGAAATAAGATGCGTGGTAATTTAAATTGGACGTCGACTAAATTATCTGATGGTAAAAATGGTGTACCTAACTTCTTGAATCAATATGCTTATGGTTGGGATGCAATGTCAGGTGGTGGTAGTGCAAGCAGTATCTCAAAATATACGCACTATACTGGTTATAGTACCTATTTAAAGATTCAACCTGCTTTTGATCGTCATGTTTGGGATGAGTCTTCTCCAACAGGTTATAAAAAATGGAATACGATAACTCGACAAATGGAAGTATCACAGCCCAAAGTGCCTTCTTCGAAAAATGTTTGGTATAACAGCACGGATGGGAACTATTTGAAACCACGGTTGTTTGGTGTTCCCGTTTATACGATCTTAGGGGGTTATGATCCGGTCAATCAGGTCGGATTGATTTATCCTGCGGCAAAAGGTAATTGGGGAAATGTATTTAACTTATCTCAAGTTGATACAAATGCTAAGTCGGCAAATTGTTGGCTTAATATTCAATTTCCTAAAAGTTCTCAGAATATAGCTTTAGCGCCACAGCGCGTAAATGCTGGAAGTAATGCAAATAAATTCCACATTAATCTTGCACAAGTTGATGCACCTCAAACTGTGAATTTGTATTGTAGAAAAGCAAATGAAGATGCAAAACTACTATCAAGTATTACAATACCCGCATATGAGGTAGTATCAGATCCGTATGTGGAAATTGGCAAACAAGCTGGTTATTCGGCGCTTAGGGCAATTGAGTTACCACGACTTGAACAGGCTTTGCTTGCCAATAAAGGTCGAGTGGTGATGACGCTTTCGGCTGAGTCAAAGTTATTGCTAGAAACCTATCAATCATTTATAGGGCAATTGTCTGCTGACGCTCAGAAGGAAATGCTTCGTTATAATCAGCAGCAAGAAAAAATGTATCGCTTGAATCGCTGGATGAATGTTTATTCTTCAGACTTGCATAAGACTGAACCCGAAGCTGTACAGGCCTTCAATGGATTTGTTGAGAAACTTGGCTTAACCAATGATTTAGAACTCAGTTCTGCGACTCCATTGATGAATAGAACCCATTGCCTTAAAGCTGAGCAATTAGAAAGTGGCGTCTTAAATACTTATATAAGTGGTGCAGCTGGCTGTTCAGGGGATGATTCTGAAAAATGGATTTATGATGCCAATGGCAAAATTCATAATAAGAAATATATAGGCCAATGTTTAACTACTAGTGCGGGTAATGTTGTTAATTTATTGCCATGCGGTAATTTAGCAAATCAGATTTGGACAGTTGATCCTGCTGCACAGGCCATTAAGCAATCCAACCAATGTTTCGATTTGGAAGGTGGTTATTTGACCAATAATCGAGCACGTCTGATTCGCTATGCTTGTACGGGAGGTAGCAATCAAAAGTGGACGATTCCATTGGTCAACAATAGCTTAATACTTGCAGAGTTAACTGCAAAAAATTTAGTGTTAGCGGAACCGTTGTTAAGAAAAGATGGATTAAAAAAATAGAAGTTTTTTATCCATCTTAGGATGAATCATAGTTGCAAGCAGGGTCTATTTAAGTATGAATAGACTCTGCTTATAAAATTAAAAAATTACTTTTAAAAAAACAAAAAATTCGTCATTATGTATCAATAAAAAAGATAAATTAGACACATAACTGGATAAAAACATGTCATCAAACACGATTTATTTGTGGGAACCTGAAATATTTACGGGTAAAGTTCCTGCAGAAGATGATTCTTATCAAGTGGCATTTGAATTGCATCAACAATATTGCCATACGCCGAGTCATGGCAGAACATTGCTTAGATGGTTGGATTATGTTGCTGATAAGATTAGTGATCCCCAATATCAATGTTTTTTTTCAGTACAAGTTCAACAATGGTTGGATCATGTTCAGCAACAATTTTCCGAGAACTTATGTGCGATTATGCCGATCGATGGGTTTATGTTGGATACGACTCAAAACGATGCGATATATCGTGTTTTTTATGAGGCAGTACATGAAACTGGTGTAGGGTTTTATGAGCCTAATTTTAATATTTGGGCAATTGGTGAATTGCAGTCACCTGAAAATGCTGTAGAGCATATGCTACAACCTTATTTATTAGAACCATTAGATGTGCAAAGTCTAAAACTTGAACAAACAGAGACAGTTGCAGCTTGGCAAATGCCTGATTTTCAAATCCCGCATAATATGGCTGCTGCTGAACAATTCATGTGTCAGTGGTTTGAGCAGCAGACATACACTAAAGATCTAAAACTCGATGTTTTTAATATCGCGCATGATTACATTTCTAATTGGGGTAATATTGGGCGACCTGAATTAGCATTGGATACAGGGTATCGTTGTTTTTTATTAACACAAAAACAGATTGGTGTTTTTTATCAATTAAAAATGGTGCTTAGAAAGCTAACGGTCAGTCCAATGCTATCGTTTGCTATGGATTTTACAGATCGTTTTATTTCGCAGTATTTGCAGGAACAGTTATCTGAACGCTTGATCTTTCGTTTACGCTCTATGGATATTTATCATTATTCAGAAGATAAAGGGAGCTCAGATTTATGTTTTTCTTTGATTGGACGTTGGGATACTGTTTCGGATATTCAGGATTTTCTTAAAAATTTAGATGCGTATATTAATTTTATTTTTTTCCATTTGGGCCAAGGTAAGTTAGATGCATTACAGGCTTGGGCATATGGTGATATGCCTGCTGGTTTGATGATTGATATGGATTTTCGTTTTGAGCTAATGATGTTTGCATTGAGCTTGGATGAGGAATATCTAATTGAACGTTATGAAGAATACAGGGAACAATTTACACGAAGTAATGCGCGCGCACATGATCTAGGTCTATTGGAAGAGAGTTATAGTTTTTGTCAAAAGTTAATGAAAATTGTAGAAAGTGAGGGGACTGCTTTAAAACCTTATGTTCGAGGATAATAAATTTAAGCTTAGACACTTAATCAGCTATTTTTACTAAAATTAAAACAATAAAAAAGTCCGATAATTCGGACTTTTTTATATGCAGCAAATTAGTTAGCTAATGCTTTAATTTGAGCATTTAAGCGGCTCTTGTGACGAGCAGCTTTGTTTTTGTGGATGATGCCTTTATCAGCCATACGGTCGATTACAGGAACAGCTGTTTTATAAGCTTCTGAAGCAACAGCATAATCACCAGCAGCGATCGCGTTTACTGTACGCTTGATGTAAGTACGAACCATAGAACGCAAGCTTGCGTTGTGTTTACGTGCTTTAACGTTTTGACGAGCACGTTTTTTAGCTTGAGCAGAGTTTGCCACTCGTGCACTCCTTGAAAATAAGTTGGTCTGGGCGGGCTGAAGTTAAAACCAATACAATATTAGCAACATTCACCAGCCCGTAAACAAGTGCCATATTTTGAGGAAACTATGCCGTGAAGTCAAGTCTTGTCATGTTTTTAAGTGCATTTAACAGGTGATAATCTTAAAAGAAAACGTTACATTAATCTCAATGATCAATCGGAAGAACTATAAATGAGCAAAGCAGATAAAAAAGCAATTATTATTGGCGCAACTGGCTTGGTTGGTCAGGCATTGGTCAGTGAGTTGCAGCAGTCAGATAGTTTTGAAACTATAACGGTTGTTGTTAGGAAAAAATTAGATACATTAGATAGTTATAGTAAAGTTAATCAACTAGTGATTGAAGATTTCTTGTTGTTGAATGATGAAGATGTGAATACATATACGCACGCATTTAGTTGTTTGGGGAGCACGATCAAAAAGGCAGGATCTAAAGAGGCTTTTTATGCAATTGACTATGAGATCAATGCGCATTTTGCAGATTTAATTCAAGATAAAAATATTCATTTTTTGATTGTAAGTGCCTTAGGTGCGAACGCAAATTCACCTGTTTTTTATAATAAAGTCAAAGGTGAATTAGAAGATTATTTAAAAAGTCTGTCAATTTTTAAGCTTTCGATATTTCAACCTTCACTTTTGATCGGAAAACGTAGTGATGTACGATTGTTAGAAGATATGGCACAGACAGCCTTTAAATTGATCGAAAAAAAATGGACGAAGCCGTTTAAATTTAAGCCTGTCACAGCCGAACAATTGGCGCATACTATGGTGGTTGCAGCACAAACACAGTCCGCTGCATTTAAACTGTATGATAATTTAGCGATACAACAAACCCAATAATGGAGAGCTTAAATGACAACTGTACCTTTTGTAACGTGCGATTTGTTAGATGATAATCCTGAAAAGAACTTACAAGTGGTGATTCCTTCTTTAGATGGTAAATTCTTTAAAAGTTATGGAGCACGTAAAAGTTTTGGTGGTGAAGTTGTTACGGTTAAATGCTTTGAAGATAACTCAAGAGTGAAAGAGCTATTGGCAACAGAGGGTACTGGTAAAGTGCTTGTTGTGGATGGAGGGGCTTCAATGCGTTGTGCGTTGATGGGAGATATGATCGCTGAGTCGGCTGTAAAGAATAAATGGAATGGTGTGGTGATTTATGGTTGTGTGCGCGATGTAGATGCACTCGCAGAACTTGATTTGGGTGTTCATGCATTGGCAGCAATCCCTCAAAAAAGTAATCGCAAAGGCATTGGTGAGGTTGACAGTACGCTGTATTTTGGTGGTGTAACAATCAATTCTGGTGATTATATCTATGCAGATAACAATGGAATTGTGATTGCCAAAGAAAAATTAGTCGACTGCTAAAAGGATAAAACAATGCTTAAAATGGTGAGCCATCAATTTAAAGTTTTACAATCAGTAGCTGCAACACTTATCGAAGGTGGGCGTGGTGTGTCAGGAACACCATTTCCGAATCAGCCTGAAAAACCAATCAAGCTATATGAATTTGAAGGTTCACCATTTTGTCGACGTGTTCGTGAAGTCATTACGCTTCTGAATTTGGATGTTGAAATCTATCCATGTCCTAAAGGCGGCGAAAAATACCGTCAAATCGTAAAGCAAAAAGGTGGGAAAAAGCAGTTTCCATTTTTAATTGATAAAAATACGGGTGATCAGTTATACGAATCACAAGACATTATTCATCATTTATTTAAGCATTATGGAAAAACGGGGCAAACTCCAAAAAAATATAGTCATTATCCTAAATTACCGTATGTTTCGACTTTGGCTACTGTTGCAAATGCAGCTCGTGGTGTTTGGATTAATAAGAAAATTACTCATCGTCCAGCGCCAGAACAGCTTTTAGAGCTGTGGAGCTTTGAGGCGAGTCCATATACACGTTTGGTTCGTGAAGTATTGTGTGAATTAGAATTGCCTTATGTTTTACATAATGTACCGAAAGAGCGCTGGCAAGATATGGGACCTGCGGTTTTGCGGTTAAAACCAGGAAAATATATTCCATTGCCAAATGGTAAGCGTGAAAAGGCTGTTGAAATCATGGGGCGTGATATTCAGGTTCCATATTTGGTTGATCCGAACACGGGTGTGAAAATGTTTGAATCAGCTAAAATTGTTGAATATCTAAAGAGACAGTACGGACAATAAGCTTTGAAAAAGCACCTTTAAGAAGGTGCTTTTTTGTATCATTTGGTTGTTGCATTCATGATTGTTTTGCAGGTTAAATACTTTAGTAAAAATTGTGATGTGATCAACTCATGTTAAGTCAGTTATCTAGTTTATTCAAAAGCTCAAAAGAAACACCAGAACAATTGTTTTTGAAAGAGCATGCTTTAGCCTTTGATACGGAACATGGCACTATATTAAATGGTGTAAAACTGAATGAATTGGGTTTTCGCCTTGAGTATTTTTCAAATCGAAAATTAGATCACTTTGATGATTTGGCAAAGTTGTTTGAAATCAGCCCACAGATAAATGAAAAAATTGATTTAGAAATTCATTCGCAACGTTTTGTTGAACGTTTGGGGAATACAGAAGAAAATCTCAAAGAGTTGAAACAAATGATCAAAATTTTGAATGATTATTACGTGAAGTTTAAAAGAGCTAAA
>NZ_GG665951.1:110890-136132 GCF_000156555.1 Acinetobacter sp. ATCC 27244 | reverse complement strand
TAAATAACCTAAGAATGAATTTTATTAGCTAGATGTAAAGCAGAAACAAAGAAACTTACTCCCCAAAGACAAATAGCCAAAAATATAATAATAGATAAATGTTGTTCTTCACCAGCTAAGAAATGGAGTAGAACAAAACATAGCCCCAAAAATAGGAAGATATTTATGATGAATAACCACATGTTTTAATATCCATTTTGTGCTTGATGATACGTTTTACTTACTAAGATATAAGGAACAAAAATACAAAACGTTAGGTAGAAAATAAAATTGAAATTAAGAGCATAAGTTATTAAAAAAGATAGCGAAGCACCAAAAGAACTATTGAATAATCTTTTTCCAGTTTTAAAGTGATGAATAGGGTGTATAACTAGAGCCTTTTTAAATGATAGCTCTGCCAGATAGAATCCAAAAGCAAATAGCATGATCAAGAATATTGGATGCCAAGTACCAATGTAAAAGAGTTGATCAAATAGAAATGACTGCATGTGCTATATTTTTATAGATATTGGTTTATTTAATCATAATTATAATAAAAAAGGGATTAAATCCAAAGATTTAATCCCTTTTTGTGTCAAGCTAGCAGTTATTTTTCAATAATAGCCGTTACACCTTGACCACCAGCAGCACAGATCGAAACTAAGATACGACCTGAACCTTTTTGGTTTAAGATCTTCGCAGCAGTTGCGATGATACGACCACCAGTAGCAGCGAATGGATGACCAGCAGCTAAAGAAGAACCTTTAACGTTTAACTTGCTACGATCAATCGAACCTAAAGGTGCATCTAAACCTAAACGCTCTTTACAGAATTTTTCATCTTCCCATGCTTTCAAAGTAGAAAGAACTTGTGATGCAAATGCTTCGTGGATTTCATAGTAGTCGAAATCTTGAAGTTTAAGACCAGCACGTTCAAGCATACGCGGAACTGCATAAGCAGGTGCCATCAATAAGCCTTCTTTCTTACCAACGAAATCAACTGCAGCTGTTTCAGAGAAAGTTAAGTAAGCAAGAACTTCGTGACCATTTGCTTTAGCCCATTCTTCAGAGGCTAAAAGTACGCATGATGCACCATCAGTAAGTGGAGTAGAGTTACCCGCAGTCATCGTTGCAGCTTCGCCTTTACCAAATACAGGTTTTAATTTAGCTAATTTCTCAGCTGTAGAGTCAGCACGTAAGTTGTTGTCACGGCTTAAACCTAGGAATGGTGTAATTAGGTCATCGAAGAAACCTTCTTCGTATGCTTTCGCCATTTTTTGGTGAGAAGAAGCAGCTAAAGCGTCTTGATCTTCACGTGCAATACCCCACTCAAGAGCAGTAATTGCTTGGTGATCACCCATAGACAAACCAGTACGTGGCTCACCATTTTTAGGCGCATCCATAAGATCTTTAATGTTGATTTTAGATAAAGCTTTTAAACGATCTTTACCAGTTTTAGCGATGTTAAGTTCAAGCAAAGCTTTACGTAAACCATCACCGAAAGCGATTGGAGCATCAGATGTTGTATCAACACCACCAGCGATACCCACTTCGATTTGACCTAAAGCAATTTTGTTTGCGACTTGGAATGCTGCTTGCAAACCAGTACCACAAGCTTGTTGAAGATCACAAGCTGGAGTTTCAGGAGCAAGTTGAGTGTTTAAAACACACTCACGAGTCATGTTGAAGTCACGGCTGTGTTTTAATACTGCACCAGCAACAACTTCACCTAAGCGCTGACCTTGTAGGTTGAAACGCTCAACCAAACCGTTTAACGCAGCAGTAAACATGTCGATGTTCGAAGCTGTGAAATATGCGCCGTTAGAGCGAGCGAAAGGAATACGGTTACCGCCGATAATGGCTACACGACGAACGGTGTTTTGGCTCATGGTTTTATCCTGTTGAACAGAAGGTTTGGTTGTTTTAGCTGTAGCTGCTTTTGTGGTTGCAGAAGAAGCAGTGCTTTTGGTGCTACGGCTACTAGTTGAACGAGTGCGAGTCGTTTTAGTTGCCGTACTTGCTGCTTTAGGAGTTGTGCTCGTACTTTTACTTCTAGTCGAAGTTGCTTTTGATGTATTTGACACATTCTCTTCAGCAGAATTCTCGACTGCTGGATTTTCTTGAGTTGTTTTGCTCATAAGGCTTTTCCAAGCATAATAGGGATATTCTTAATATAACCATAGCATATTTCAAATATTGCTGTATTGACTAGAATGACGCTTTAGACCACATTCAGGTCAAGACATCTAGACATGAACTCAAGTATGATTTGCTATGAGTCAATCAAACATTGATTTTATGTTATATACCAAACAAAAATCACATGTTTGTAAAAAATTCATTTGTATGAGAGATAATAACCATGACCGATCAATACCAAGCATTTACACAATCACCTTTGGGTAAATTTGTTGTAAAAAATCTAGGTTTACCATCACCTGTAGTTCTAGATCGTTTTGAAAATGCTCAACCTGTTGTGAATGGTGCAGTATTGCTTGGCGCAGCACCTTCAAGTACAAATTCTGCTGCGATTGCTCAGGTTCTTAGCAATATTCATGCGGATAGCTACGTAGGAAACAATGTTGAATTACAACAAACAGCTGCAAAAGTAGGTTTGAATCTTCGTCCATTAAACGCAGATGACAAAGAGTCAAAATTTAAAGCAGTTGTATTCGATGCTTCTGGCATTCAGGATTCTGAACAGCTTAAAGCGTTGTATGATTTCTTTAATCCAATCGCTCGTCAAATTTCAAGTTCGGGTCGAGTTATCGTTGTTGGTACAACACCTGAAACGGCTAAAACAGTAAAACAAGCAATTGCACAACGCGCACTTGAAGGTTTTGTCAAATCTGTTGGTAAAGAATTTAAAAAAGGTATTACTGCTCAAGTTGTATATGTTGATCAAGGTGCTGAAGCGAATCTAGAATCTACGTTACGTTTTCTAATTTCTCCACGTTCAGCTTACGTATCGGGTCAAGTGATTCGTGTTTCAAAAGCAGATGTTGTAGATATTGACTGGGCAAAACCATTGGCAGGTAAAACTGCGCTAGTTACAGGTGCAAGCCGTGGTATCGGTGAGGCAATTGCACAAGTTCTTGCTCGTGATGGCGCGCATGTAATTTGCTTAGATGTTCCACAACAACAAGCTGATTTAGAGCGTGTTGCTGGTTCAATTGGTGGTTCAGTATTGGCAATTGACATCACTGCTGCGGATGCGGGTGAAAAAATTAAAACTGCTGCTGCCAAGCAGGGTGGTTTGGACGTAATTGTTCACAACGCTGGTATTACTCGTGACAAAACTTTGGCAAATATGAAGCCTGAGCTTTGGGATCTTGTAATCAACATTAACTTATCAGCAATTGAGCGCGTTAACGATTACTTACTTTCTAATGATGGTTTAAATGCAAATGGTCGTATCGTTTGTGTATCATCTATCAGTGGTATCGCTGGTAACTTAGGTCAAACTAACTATGCTGTTTCCAAAGCGGGTGTAATTGGTTTGGTGAAGTTCACTGCGCCTACATTAAAGAATGGCATTACCATCAATGCTGTTGCACCAGGTTTTATTGAAACTCAGATGACTGCAGCGATTCCTTTTGCGATTCGTGAAGCAGGTCGTCGTATGAACTCAATGAATCAAGGCGGTTTACCTGTAGATGTCGCTGAAGCGATCGCTTGGTATGCATCAACCGGTTCAACAGGTGTGACTGGTAACGTTGTACGCGTTTGTGGTCAAAGCTTGTTAGGTGCTTAAGCATTAAGGTTTTGAAGAGGGGTGCTAGCGCATCCCTTTTTTATAAAAATATAGAAAGGTTTATTATGAATACACGTCATTTTAGTCAATTACCAAAACCTTATTTAGCTTATCCAAAAGTTATCCAAGGTTTAATTTTCAAAAAGCCGAAAGGTGAAAAAGTTTTGCCACAAGTTGAATATGTGGTTGATACACTCAAGATTGATACAAAACATTTAGAAACCTACAACGAAATTTGTGGTTTTAAAAATGATGGATTCGTACCTGCAATTTACTTGGCAGTATTATCTCAAAGCTTGCAAATGCACATGATGACGAGTGAAGCGTTCCCATTTGCGATTTTAGGTTTGGTGCATATTCGTAACCAGATCAAACAAACACGCAAAATTGGTGTAGATGAACAAATTACATTGTCATGTAAATTTGGTGAGTTGCAACCACATGATAAAGGCTTGCAGTTTGATTTCATCACAACTGCAAAAGTAGGTGGTGAAGTGGTGATGGAAAGTCTAACCACTTACTTATCTCGCCAAAAAACTGAGAAAAAAGCTGCTGAGAAAGCGAAAGAAACCAAAGAGCCAGCTTATCAGCCACAAGCTGAATGGAATATTTCTGAAAATACAGGCCGCCGTTATGCCGTAATTTCAGGTGATTTTAACCTGATTCATATTCATGCTGTGACTGCGAAAGCATTCGGTTTTAAACAAGCAATTGCGCATGGTATGTGGAGTAAGGCAAAAGCATTAGCTAGTATTGAATTGCCATCAGCTTATGAAGCGGATGTGTGGTTTAAATTACCAATGTATTTACCATCAACAGTTGAGTTTTTAACAGCGAATGAAGCGAAGCAAACTGAATTTTTGATACGTAATTTGAAATCTAAAAAGCCACATGTCGCTGGAACAGTAAAAGCAATTTAAGCTTTAATTAATTCCTTAGATTTACATCTCTTCTGTTCGCAGGAGAGATTGTCTTACAATAAAATGATTATAAGGATGCGTACTTTGATTAAAGAATTCCTTTTGGCCAATACTCAAAACTATCATGGCACTGTTGATGAACGATTCCTAGATTTAGCAACTCAATTTAGTCGATTTCAAGATGCAAGAAGCCATCAGGGTGGAGCAGCTTTAGTTGTCTATTTTCAAGGTCAAAAAGTTGTCGATATATTTACAGGTAAAAAATCACAAGAAGAAGATTGGCAGTCTGATACTTTGGCTATGTGTTATTCAACTGGCAAAGGAATTTTAGCTACACTTGCTCATATTTTAGTGAGTGAAGGTTTGCTTGATTATGATGAGCCGATTGCAAAATATTGGCCGGAATTTGCTCAAAATGGAAAGCAATATATTACTTTAAGACATGTCCTATCTCACCAGACAGGTTTATTTGATATTCGAAATCTCATCGAGACAGCAACAGAAATGCTCGATTGGTCGTATATGCTGGATGTAATAGCCAAAGCTACACCGCGCTTTGCCGCTGGGAAAGGCTTTGCTTATCAACCATTGACCTATGGTTGGATTCTTGGTGGTGTGATTGAAAAGGCAGCCAAGCAACCATTGAGCTGGCTAATGCAACGTTATTTGGTGCAACCACTTGGATTAAATGGAGCGTATTTTGGTGTTCCAAGTTCTGAATTGGATCGTGTAGCTCGTTTAATATCCAAACCTAAAACTTCTGTTGCTTCGAAATCTGAAAATAGAAAAAGTACTCAAACACGAAAACCGTCATTATCAGAAAAACTGTTAGAGTTATCAGGACAAAGTCCACAAGATTTTAAAGATGCAATGATTCCAAAAGGAATGGGTAATTTCAGCTTTTTTAGTGATGCTGGTTTGCAGGCCGTTATTCCTGCTGCAAATGGTGTATTCACTGCTGATAGCTTAGCTAGAGTTTACGCTATGCTTGCTAATAAAGGTCTGTGGAATGGTGAACAGTTGATCAAGCCTGAAATTTTCAAGCAGTTAGGGACTGTACAATCGAAAGGACGAGATCGTGTTATGCCAATCCCAATGCATTGGCGTTTGGGTTATCACCGAATTCTTACTATGGGAAAACGTGCACCACACGGTTTTGGTCATGTTGGCTTTAATGGTTCTGGTGCATGGTGCGATTCCGATCGAGAGCTCAGTTTTGCTTACACACATAATTTTAATATTACCTCCGCAACAGGTGATTACCGCTTATGGGGTTTGAGCCAAGAAGCTTTAAGATGTGCAGATCAAGTCTTAAAGGGGAGAAAAGGATGGTTCTAAACCATCTTTTTTTATGTAATATCTAAGAACATTTTTTTCCAGAATAGAGTTGGGTATTTAGTTATATTATTTAGAACTGTTAATGAGTTTTAATGATCTTTGAGTCTTGGTTCTCGATCATATTTTAAACTTTGATGTGATATGGTTTAAACTCAAATTTATAAAGCCACTCCTACTTATTACGTATTTTTTTGATTTGTTTAATAGCTTTTTGTTAAATTTTGATAAAAATAAATATATGATATTTAATCGGAAAATTTTTAAAATAATTGATAAGTCTGATTTGGTTTGGTAGTGTTTGTTGTGTAAAAAATATACTTAAAAGGAAAGGTGAAAATGAAATTTGGAATTAAAGCGATTTGTTTTGCAAGTCTAATTGCAGCTTCAGCAGTGTATGCTTCAACCACACTATCTCCAAATCAACTTAACAATAGTGGAATTATTCCAAGTGGTTACGCAGATTTAAAGTTTGTTTTGGCAAACGGTAATTGGGTCAAAAATATTTATTTGCCAAATACAGCCAATCACCAAGATAAAATTACGATTCAATCGAGTGCAGGTTGGAAGAGCTATCTAGATACTTCCAATACAAATCTACCGATCGAAGTACTCGAAATTCAAAGTGGTGATGTGTTTCAGTTTACTTATGATGGCAATCAAAAAAAATGGGTGGCGCAATTGAGTGCTGTGAGCCCAACCAATGGTATGCCATTTGAAGAAATCACACTTACTAGTGCAAAGTTACAACATATTTCATTAGCTGATGGTAAATGGGCACAAACAATCGCGTTACCAACTAATGTTAATGATGGAACATTAGTTCAAGTTACTTCAACGGCCACATATCCATCAATGATTGCGACGAATAATTTACTGTTTCCAAGTAGTTTTAATTTGCAGAATGGTAGTGAGTATTGGTTTAAGTACAATTCAGCATTACAAAAGTGGGTACCAGAATTCATTAAACCGATTAAACTCAATGTAAAAGATATTGGAACAAATTTGAATGCAGTCTCGGCACCGGTAACGGAAGTAAATTTTGCCAATGCAAACTGGGTCACTAATTTTACTTTACCATCCACTGCGAATGACCGAGATCGAATCTTAGTAAAGTCCACCGCAACTTGGACAGCCAAAATCAATAACACCAACATTAATAGCAGTGCTTCTTTGATGCTCAAAACAGGAGATCAATATGAGTTCATGTATGTAAGTGATAAAGGGCATTGGGTGCTAATGTCTGCGCCGATAAAGAATATTGAAAGTACCTCAAACATTGCATCTGTCCTGCCGAACATGACTGAACCAACTTTAAAGGTGAAAGTGTCGAATAGTAATTGGAGACAATCAATCAATCTACCTGCGAGTGCTCAGATTGGAGATAAAGTAATTTTGGCCTCAACTGCAGATTCAAACAGCTTCATTTTGGCATCTAACGGGCTTTCAACTGTTCTGCAAAATGGTGAAACACGCCGATTTGTTTATACGCAGCAAGGATGGGCTGCTGATAGCCATACAATTGATATGTTGTTTGTAAATAGTCCAGAGGTTTCAACGATCTTGGGAGAAAGTGCTGCAAAACTTCGTATGATTGAAGGATTAAGCTTAACAAATGTTACGGCTGAAAACTCATCTGCAAAGTTCTATTTGCGCAAAACTGGCTATATTACCTATAAAATTCCAGGGGATACATTAACTGCTGTTCTGAGCATTGGTCGTTCTGATACAACCGTACAAACTGAACGTAAACGTGTATTGGCAGATGGCGTTTATTATCAAGGGAATGAGCCAGGGAATGGTGGTTGTGGTTGGGCTTATGTAAATGCAAGTGCCTACAATATGATTGGTACAAACGACATTTCAGGTTGTTCAGTAGCTGCAATGCGTCATGAAATTGGCCATAATTTAGGTCTATATCATGGTGATTCAAGTCAGATTGGTTCGGGCTTTACACATCCGCTTGGTAGCACAGCTTTAGGTGGAAATAATTTAAACTTTTATTCAAGCCCTTATCTCTATAATCCTAAGTACGGAGTACGTTTAGGCGAGGAAGGTAAAAAAGATGCAGTAAGTGTCATTAATGCCAACACTGTTCGTATTTCTCAATATAATTAAGTGATTTCAATCATATGAAGCACTCTAAAATTTTACTTTTGCTAGCAGTCACGTTCATCGTGATTGCTACTTTATTAATTTTCCTGAAACCCAATAATGTTAAAGCATTAGTTCAAGACAATGCTGTAACGAAAGAGCAGGAATCCTTTAACCGAACCGATTCAATTTATCCGCGTCACAATTTAACACTATCAAAGACAGAGTTAGAGAAAGCTGCGAAAGAAACGGTTTTATTTCATGAAATTCAGGCTGGTGACTTAGAGGCGAATACTCTTTTACCGTTGGCAAAAAGTGGCAAAGGTATGGCGATTCGCTATGATGAAAATATCATTGAAACCAAAAAAATCGGTGATGAAGTCCGATTTCAAATGCTTGAATATGGTTTGAATCGTAGTGGGGAAATAGTTGAAATTGAAAAGATTGATGATGATATTTTGCGGTGGCATGGTCGATTTCAGCAAGTAAATCCTGAGCTAAATTTCTTTACCATAACCCAAAGCCAAAAAGATCAGTACACGATCATGCAGATTTATACAGATAAGGGAAATTATACTGCTGAAATCAAAAATGGTCGTGGAATTGTTCAAGGTATGGATGAGGGTGTTGAGGATCACGAGCTACATGCCCACGATCATTAATTTAAGTATATAGCTCCGCCTGAATAATCGCTTCTACATGGCGTTTAAAATCGGCTTCATTTAAACCATTGAGGCCGAGTTTATAAATCCCTTCTAGACCACATACAAATGCGATCAATCGCCAAGCAATGTCTCTACTCTTTGAATCGAATTTAAACTCTCCCTTATCTTTTCCTTCATCAATCATAGCAACTATGGATTGATGCCAATCTTGCATCGCGATGTTGTATGCATTCTTGATTTCTTGGTCTTGCTCAATCAGAACTTCAGCTTCATTCCATAGACGCAGATAGGGTTGAATTTGCTCAATATTTTCACAACCTAAAAACAAGGATAGACGTTGTAAATAGCTGTTGGTCGTTACTTGATTTTCGATTTCATCTAATTGTTGCATCAGTTTAATAAATGCTTCGGCTTTTAAATGAGAACTAGAAGCAAAGTGATGATGCACTTGTCCTGTTGACGTTTGAGCTTCGATTGCAATACGACGCACAGTCATTGCCGAGAATCCTTCGTTCAAGGCAACTTGCATTGCAGCTTGAAGAATCATTTCACGACGTTGTTCTCGATTTAAATAGGCCATTTCTAAAAATCCGATGAAATTGTAGCGGAAGCTGCAACAAACTAACTTAAATTTTAAAATTGGACAAGTGTTCAATTTTGATTATAATAGCTGAAATTGAACACCTGTCCAAATTTAGAGGCATTTTATGTCACGCAAGTGGTTAATTCTTGCAATCATCGCATTGATCTATCTTCCCGTTGTTATAGATGCAACAGTCCTACACGTTGCTGCGCCAACACTCATTGATGCGTTGTCACTATCGAATAATGAGCTGTTGTGGATTATTGATATTTATTCTTTAGTCATGGCTGGGCTCATTTTACCGATGGGCGCGTTAGGAGATCGCATTGGGTTTAAACGCTTAATGATGATCGGTGCAGCTCTGTTTGGTTTAGCATCATTGATGGCTGCATTTTCATCTACAGCTTGGATGTTGATTACATCTAGAGCACTTTTAGCTGTGGGCGCGGCCATGATTTTACCAGCGACGCTCTCAGCTGTACGTAATACCTTTTTGGATGAAAAACAGCGCAATATTGCACTAGGTATTTGGACGACGGTTGGGGGCGGTGGTGCAGCCTTCGGTCCCTTATTTGGTGGGTTTTTACTAGAGCATTTTCATTGGGGGGCCGTATTTCTAATCAATATTCCAATCGTTATATTGGTATTGATCATGGCCTACTGGGTGATTCCAAAACAGCAAGGACAACCTAAACAAAGCTTAAACTTAATACAAGCCTTGGTGCTGGTGGTTGCTATTTTGTGCATCATTTATGCAGTAAAAACAGCAATGCATGCTTTCAGTATGAGTGTGGTTGTGATGTTTGTTGTGGGCTTTGGCTTATTAATAGGTTTTATCCGTACACAATTAACGGCTACATCACCAATGATTGATATTCAATTATTTAAGCATCCTGTGATTGCCACAGGTATGGTGATGGCAGTCGTCTCAATGATGGCTTTGGTTGGTTTTGAATTACTGATTTCTCAGGAGTTACAGTTTGTTTATGAGCTATCGCCATTGGCAGCAGGGATGTTTATTTTACCCTTCATGTTGGCATTTAGTTTAGGCGGACCTATTGCTAGTATTTTGGTCAATCGCTTTGGTCTACGCTTAATAGCAAGTCTTGGAATGTTGATGAGTGCCATAAGTTTGTGGGGATTAGCCAATACAGACTTTATGCAAGCAAAATTGCAAGCTTGGGCATGGATGGGAACATTGGGATTGAGCGTTGAGATTGCTTTGCTTGCGTCTACCTCTGCAATCATGTCATCAGTGCCACCAACCAAGGCGAGTGCTGCTGGTGCGATTGAAGGAATGGCCTATGAACTTGGTGCTGGTTTCGGTATTGCTTTCTTTGGGTTATTGCTCTCTTGGTTCTATGCTCAAGCAATCATATTACCAAGCGAACTTCCTCAATCATTGATGGCTCAAGTTAGTGCTTCGATTGGTGAGGCTGTGCAAGCAGCTAAACAGGTATCGCCAATCGTTGCTGATCAAGTGATTTCTGCGGCGCAACATGCTTTTAGTCAATCGCATCGTGCTGTATTAGAAGTGGCGGCTACCTTCTTTTTGGTGTTGACGGTATTTATTTGGTTTGCTTTGCCGAAGAAAGTGATTAGTGTTGAAGAATAAGTTGGTTCCCCTCATTCAAGAAGATATTTGAGTGAGGGGAACGCCAGTGTAGATACAATTGGTTGAAATGTTAACCAGTTTTAAGCAGTTAGTTTTGCTTTGGATTGATCCTGAGATAAATCTACAACGAGTTGTCTAACTTGATGTTTTGCAGCATTAAGGGAGTCAAGATGTCTCTGATCACCGAACTCCTGATATTCAGATCGAATTTCAAAGAATTGATTTACACCCAAGTAATGACTAAGCACTTTGATGTGTGTACCCAGATGATTCATGTGTTCTCTAATTTCCCCATCACCAAAACCAAACTCTCCACATGAATTGAGTAAAATTAAGGTTTTATTTGAAAATATAGGTGCCAAAGGAAAATCACCTCTAGCTAAGTCAAAAGTAAAGGTTTTATTGATTCTTATAATTTGATCAAACCATGCTTTTAGGGCAGCAGGCATCCCATAATTATACATTGGCGTCGTAATTAAGATGATATCTGCGATTGCGACTTCATTAATATATTGATCAGATTCTCTTAGTATCATTTTATGAACTTCAGTTCTTTTTTCTTCCGTGGTAAATACTGCTCCCAGCCAGTCTTGGGAAATAAAATTTGGTGTATGTTCTGCTAGATCTCGATATGTGATTGGATCATGAGGGTGTTGCTTTTTCCAATCAGTGATAAAGAGATGTCCTAACATTTTAGAAATTGAACTATGTTTCTCACCTTCGCCAAGGAATGAGCGGACACTGGCATCAATATGTAATAAGTTAGTCATTTTAATTGTACTCGATTTGATTACTAGATCTTCAAGGTAGAGGATTTTGCAATCTGCTGACAAATGACATTATTTGTGTGTAAGATGAGTTTTTCTCATCTTTAAAGAAGTACAGGATGTTGAAGCGATTACCACCACTAAATAGTATAAAAGTGTTTGAGGCAACTGCACGGTTAGGTAGTTTTAAAGCTGCAGCGTATGAATTAAATGTTTCACCCACTGCGATTTCACATCAGATTAGTGAATTAGAAAAAGAGTTGGGAATTAAGCTATTTATTCGAGGATTCAGGATCGTAACTTTGACGGATGAGGGTAAAAAGCTCGCTGAAGTGAGTATTCGATTAATCTCAGAATTGAAACAAACACTATTAGAACTCACAACATATTCCAAGCATATTACCATCAGCACCACAAATGCTTTTGCGGCAATGTGGTTAGTTCCTCAATTACATGTTTTTAAAACACAATATCCAGATATTGAAGTGCAGGTCAAAGCAGATGATCGATTAATTGATATCGATCATGATCTAAAATTTGATATGGCCATTCGTTATGGCTTTGTTGATAAAAAACATATTCAGGTGAGCAAGATTATAAATGACCAATTTGGTTTATTTGCGACACAACAATATTGGCGTGATAGAGAGGAGGAAAATTCTGATGTGAAATTGCTAGTGACTCAATGGAAAAATGAGAATTTATTAAAACATGATCAGTCTGATATTTTATTGCAGCGATTTGGTCAAGTTTGCCCCACGGTTGAGTATTTTGAAGATGAGAATCAAGTCATTCAAGCCGCACTTGCAGGGCAAGGAGTAGCTTATGTAAGTAAAATTTTAGTCCAGCAAACTGTTACTCAAGGTTGGTTGTTAGAGAGTCCATCTTTTCAAATTGAGGGCATGGATAATCTTTGTTATTACAGTGTTATTCCTAAGCGAAATCTCAATCATCCGAGTGTAATTGCTTTTCAAAACTGGGTAATGCAACGACTCGCGACTGTTTAAGGCGCATTTATCCCAAATTCACGTAAGATCTTACAAAGCTGAATCATGGGTAGACCCATTAACGTGGTTTGATCATCACCAAGCATTTTTTCAAATAAGCTAATGCCCAGACTCTCACACTTAAAACTGCCTGCACAATGCAAGGGTTGATCAATTTCAATATAGCGTTCAATTTCACTGAGTGTCAGATGACGAAATTTGACTTGGTAATGTTGAACTAGCGTCGTTTCAAAACCAGACTGTTGATGTTGAACACTGAGTCCAGTGCTGAAAAAAACGGTGTTACCCGAATTGGCTTGTAACTGTTGGATTGCATTTTTAACAGTAAGTGGCTTTCCAATAAAGTCATAAGGCGCATGTTCTCGCCATGCGACTTGATCTGAACCGATCACAATTGCGTTTGGATGTTGTTCTGCAATCACACGGGCTTTTTCATAAGCTAAACGTTTTGCCAGATCATCGGCATGTAATTCACCGTTTGCTGACTCATCAATATCGGGTGAAATACAATGATAGTTCAATCGCAAACGGTCCATAAGTTCTTTACGGGTTTGGCTACTCGATGCCAATATGAGTTCCAAGCTATTCATTAGACAGCATATTCCGCAAGCACATTGAGAGGCACGTAGTGCAAGACAGCATTGTGACAAGCATTTAATTTCACAGGCGGAGCGTGACCAGCTTGATAAGCTTCTACCCAACGCGTCACACAAATGCACCAAAAGTCACCTGGTTTTAAACCTGGGAATTCGATTTCAGGCAAAGGTGTAATCAAATCATTGCCCATTTTTTGAGAAAAATTTAAGAAATCTGAGGTCATTTGCACACACATGGTGTGTTGGCCTAGATCACTGACCGCTGTATGGCAAAAACCATTGCGAAAATAACCAGTAATCGGGTCAAAGCAACAACTTGCTAATGGCTCGCCGAGAACGTTCAAACGATTGATTTTTGGATCTGGATGAATAGACATAATTCTATAAAAATTCAGTGGTACTCATTATCATAATCAAAAGTGACGCTTTCGGCAGCTTTTCTGTAAAAAAACTCACCTTTATTTTTGATAATCATTTAAAATTGTGCCGTTTTTTAAATCAACTAGAGAGCCATCCATGAATTTTCAGCGCATGACTGACCTTGATTTAGCAGGTAAACGTGTTCTTATTCGTGAAGACTTAAACGTTCCTGTAAAAAATGGGGAAATTACGAGTGATGCACGTTTACGTGCTGCATTGCCTACTATCAAAGCGGCTTTAGAGAAAGGCGCGGCTGTGATGGTGTTTTCTCATCTTGGTCGTCCTGTAGAAGGTGAGCCAAAACCAGAACAATCGCTTGCGCCTGTAGCAGCTTATTTAACCAAAGCATTGGGGCAAGAGGTAAAACTATTTACAGATTACCTAGAGGGTGTTGAGGTTGAAGCGGGGCAAGTCGTTTTACTTGAAAACGTTCGTTTCAATCATGGTGAAAAGAAAAATAATGAAGCGCTTGCGAAAAAATATGCAGCGCTTTGTGATGTATTCGTGATGGATGCATTTGGAACTGCACACCGTGCCGAAGCATCAACTGAAGGTGCAGCACGTTTTGCTCCAATTGCAGCAGCGGGTCCATTATTGGCTGCTGAGTTAGATGCACTTGGTCGAGCGATGCAAACACCTGAAAAGCCAATGGTGGCAATTGTTGCTGGTTCTAAAGTTTCAACTAAGCTAGACGTACTTAATTCACTTTCTACAATCTGTGATCAGTTGATTGTGGGTGGTGGTATTGCAAACACCTTCTTGGCTGCTGCTGGTTTCAATGTCGGTAAATCATTGTACGAAGCGGATTTGGTTGAGACTGCAAAACAAATCGCTGCCAAAGTAAGCGTACCTTTACCAACTGATGTTGTGGTTGCAGATGCAAGCCAAATCAATTTCGAAGATTTCTTAGGTTCTTTGGCAAATGCACAAGCAGTTGTGAAAAAAGTAGAAGATGTCGCTGATACAGATATGATTCTAGATGTTGGCCCTGAGACTGCAAAATCATTTGCTGAAATCTTGAAGTCATCTAAAACGATTCTATGGAATGGTCCTGTCGGTGTATTTGAGGTTGATCAGTTTGGTGAAGGGACAAAGACACTTTCTTTAGCAATTGCTGAGTCAGCTGGTTTTTCTATCGCTGGCGGTGGTGACACATTAGCGGCGATTGATAAGTATCAAGTTGCTGATCAAATTGGCTATATCTCAACGGGTGGTGGTGCATTCTTGGAGTTTGTTGAAGGCAAAACTCTACCAGCCGTTGCTGTTTTGCTTGAGCGTGCATAAGCTAACTAGTTAAATCAATATTAATAATTGATTTAGTTATATATTCTAAAATTGAGTCGATGAAAGTCGGCTCTTTTTTTGATTAAATTTCGTCTTAGTCATAAAAATGTCATATTGTTGCAATATGATTGTCATCAAACTAACCAGTTATGATGGGAAGCTGTAATGAATTTGAAGTTAACACTTATTGCTTTAATGGTAGCACCAACTGTTATGTTAACAGCGTGTGCAAAAAAAGAAGAAGCAAAAAATGCTGAACAAGCAGCAGAGGTTGAATCAGTTCAAACATCGCCAGAACAACAGGCAGCTATTGATGCAATTGATAAACCGATTTTAGATGAAAAGAATACTGATGTTGAGGATGCTGAAGTAGCAGCAAGTGAAGCTCAATAGGATTCAGATAATAAAAAAGCCGATGTTTCAAACATCGGCTTTTTTTCGTTTACGAATTGGCTTTACAGTAAAATGTCAGCGTGGTTTGATAGTCATCATCTTTAGCTAAAGATGCGTTTCGTCCTGTAATGGTGCCAATCACACCAGCAGCAGCTTCAACCAGTTTTCCAGTCTCTTCATCGACAACACCTTTAAGTACACCTTGATAGGCAACTTTCTCGTCAACTAAGACTGGTGATGTGTTTCGTGTACAGGTTTTTTGAGCAGCACTGACAGCATTGTTTTTAGCAATTAAGCTGGTTTTGCCTATACCTGTTACTTCATAATGATTATTTTCTTTCTGAATGGCTAAGGTGTGGGTAGGGGAAGATGCACATGCCGTAAGTCCAAGTGCAACACTACCTAGTAAGCTAAAAATTAAAGTTTTTTTCATTGCTTTTCTCTAGTCAAAAAGTTATTTGATTATTTGAGCATAGAATTTTCAATTTCTTTGGCAGCTTATGTACAGTTTGTTGTGAAACTTAGTAAGAAAAGTAATTGATAGGGTGTTGTAAACCATGAATATACATCAAGCCAAAATTACCCATAGTGAAAAAGAATAAGATTATGCTAATCTAGCGAAATCCTTGTGCTAGTTAGATTTATATTAATGGCGGACTCCAAAATAGAGACAATTCATCAAAATATTCATCAACGTCAATCTATTGGGCAATTAATTGAACCCGCACCAGATACTCAACAAATCGAAAAAGCAGTTCAGGCTGCTTTAACTGCGCCTGATCATCATCGTTTGAAACCAACACGTTTTGTCATTGTGGGTGCTGATCAACGTGCTGCTTTTGGTGAGTTTTTAGCAAATGCTTTAGCAGACTTAGGCGAAACTGAGCCTGCACATTTGGAGCGCGTTAAACATCATCCCTTTCGTGCGCCTATGTTGGTTTTAGCGCTCACAACACTGCAAGACCATCCTAAAGTTCCTCACTTCGAACAAATTTTAAGTACGGGTGCTGCGGTACAGAATTTTTTATTATCTCTTCAAGCTCAAGGTTTTGCCACGATGTGGCGTTCTGGAGCGGTTGTAGAGTCAAATTGGCTTAAACAGCAATTGGGGTTGAAAGAACAAGATTTGATCTCCGGTATTATTTATGTTGGGACAGCTGCTAAAGCAATTCCTCCTCGTGCAGAAATAGATAGCCGAGCTTTTATGACAGTATGGCAAACCCCTTAGTTACATATTTAATTTTAATGATTAAAGAATAATGAGTTTCAGGATAGAAAATGGCAGAGTTAAAATTTACTGATTTGGTTGAACCTGTTGCAGTAGATCAAAAAACAGCGTTGAGAATTACAGTTCTCGGTGGCGGTAGTTTTGGTACTGCTATGGCGAACTTGGCAGCACGAAATGGCTGCGATACCATGATTTGGATACGTGATGCGGCAGTAGCCGAAGAAATTAATCAAACACATATTAATAAGCGTTATTTGCCAGACTATACTTTGGAGCCTGCTTTACACGCAGTTGCTGACTTAGAGTTAGCTGTACGTGATCGCGATATTATTTTGGTTGCGATACCAAGTCATTCTTATCGAGATGTACTTAAGCAAATTGCACCATTTATCAGTGCACAAGCCGTTGTGTCTTTAACGAAAGGGATTGAAGCAAAAACTTTTAGCTTTATGAGCGAGATTATTCGTGAAGAGTTACCCGAAGTTCCTTATGGTGTTCTATCTGGTCCAAACTTAGCCAAAGAAATCATGGCAGGTATGCCATCGGGTACCGTGATTGCAAGTGAGTCAGAGTTGGTCCGCTATGCTGTGCAACATGCTTTACATAGTGCATTATTCCGTGTTTTTGGTAGTGATGATGTGCATGGTGTTGAGCTAGGTGGTGCGTTAAAGAATATTTATGCCGTTGCGATGGGAATGGGTGCTGCCTACAACATCGGTGAAAATACTAAGAGTATGATCTTAACTCGTGCTTTGGCAGAAATGAGCCGTTTTGCAGTAAAACAAGGTGCAAATCCACTTACATTCTTGGGGTTATCAGGTGTAGGCGATTTATTTGCGACTTGTAACAGTCCGTTGAGCCGTAATTACCAAATTGGTTATGCATTAGGATCAGGCAAAACATTAGATCAAGCAACCAAAGAATTAGGTCAAACAGCCGAAGGTATTAATACGATTGTTCAAGTGCGTACCAAAGCTGAAGAGCTAGATGTTTATATGCCAATTACCAATGCACTCTATGAAGTGATTTTTGAAAACGCACCGCCAATGACAATCGCACTTTCTTTAATGAAAAATGGTCATCGGAGTGATGTCGAGTTTGTCTTACCTCATCATGAAGTTTAAAGATTTTTTGCATGATGATGACATGGTTTAGCCATTACAAAGACGAGTATTTAATATATAGCCAGATCGATTTATTAAATTGTCATCTTGCATAGTTAAGATATCAATATAAAGAATAAGGTAGTTTTATGCAGTTAACTTTAGTCCGTCACGGTGAAGCGTCTCCAGCAGTGAATGGAAACGATATGCAACGCCCTTTAACACAACGTGGGCATCAACAAGCTGAACAAACAGGGCTTTTTTTGAAAGAGGTTATACGCCCTGAAATTTTTGTAGTTAGTCCATTATTACGAGCTCAAGAGACTTTGGCACATATACAAACACATTTTCAGGGTATTCCTGTTTTAATGTGCGATAAAATTAAGCCAGATGATGATGCCAAAGATGCAATTGAATGGCTATCAAAACTGCCATATGAGTCGATTGCGGTGGTTTGTCATATGAACGTTGTGGCGCATATTGCTGAACAATTGACGCATGAAAATTTCCAACCATTTGCATTGGCTGAAGCTCGTATATATGATCAGGCAGTGATAGCTAACGGTTTATCGACACAGAAGAACCGTTTTATTCCAACGATCTAGATCTTTATGTCCGCAATAAAATAAGAGTATAAAACAACGATGTTGTATATATGGATGCCCGAAACCAATGGAACATGGTATTGGTCGACTGGGGAAAATTGGGTGCAGGCGAGTAGTCTTGAACAATTAATTCAAGACTTACAGGCGTACCATGGGAAAGAGGCGGTTGTCTATTTCCCTAGCCGTAATGCACAAATATTGCAACAAACGATGACCAAGATGCACTATAAGCAATTGGGTTATGATGGTGTCAAATATTTATTAGAAGAATACGTGACCTTACCTATTGATCAGATGAAGGTTGTTCATCACTTTCATAATGATCAATTGAGTATTCTTGGGGTAGCACAATCGGCTGTAGAAACATGGCAACATGCGTTGAGTTTGCTACCTATTGAAATTGTTGCATTCTTACCAGATTTCTTGATTTTACCAGAACCTGAAATAGATCAAGTGGTGATGGTTAACTTGTATGAGCACTTGTTGGTTCGAGAAGGCGCATATATAGGCAACTCTGTGGATGATCTCGCGCTATTTTTAGAGTTTCAGCCATTAGAAACGCATTATCAATTTGCTAATTTAAATGCAGATCAACTCGATCATTTGGCAAATGTTTCGGATCGTGACCATCGTACCGAATTTAGCTATCAGTTCGTTCAACCGATTCGTGCTAAGCAACATCCTTTTAATGTATTCCCTAAGGCAAAAAACTCAAATGTAAAGTGGTCAGGTTACTGGAAAGCCGCTGCAATTGTCTTCATGGCAGTGATCGTTGTACAGTTAAGTTATGATGTATTGCGTTGGTCGAAATTAAAGCGTGTTGCTGATCAAACTGCATTACAAGCGGTGGATCAGTATAAATCTTGGTTTGGTGAAAATAGTCGTGTGACTGAGCAAAATATTAAAAGCCAATTTGAAAGTCAGTTGCGAATGAGCAAACAAGGGGATGCGCAAGCACTATCATTATTAAGTCGAGTTGGACCAATTTTGATGCAAAACAGAATTGTTGCTCAGCAAGTGAGTTTTGATGCTGCTGTTTTATCAATGGCATTAAAGGCAAATGCAGCCAATGACTTACAAACATTGGTGCAGCAATTAAATCAACAAGGTTTCCAAGCAGAATTGGGGAATGTACAAGCAGATAGTGTGGGTGCTATCGGGACGGTAAAAGTAAAATAATGAAAGCACTTACACAATTACAAAACTTTGTGGATCAGAAAGTAGAACTGATTGATCAATATTTACAAAGATTATCACCACGTGAAAGAGTGATGGTTATATTCACTACTATTTTTGTGGTTGTCGTGATGATTGGAACTGCGCTTTGGCAAATGCATAGCAAGGCAAACCAGCAGCAAAAGCGTCTAAATGAGTTAAAAGATTTAACCGTATGGATGCAAAGCAATGCTGCAACGATGAAACCTGCGAATGATCTTGAGCTTTCTGCGGCAGACAAAATCCAGCGCGCGGCACAACAACAGGGAGTTGCTGTTTCATCACAGCAAAATGGTGAACAACTGCAACTGGTTGCAGAACATCGGAACTATGCCGTATTGGCCAATTTCCTTATGCAATTATCTCAAATGGGGTTAAGCATTGTAAAAATGGACATGGTTTCTAACAATAATCAGATCAAATTAACGGCAACAGTTCAATAAATCATAATCTATGGTTGAAATGTCAGCAGACTTTAAAATAACTCCATGCCAAGCATGGTGTTTTCACGAGCCTATGCCTATAATATGGTTACTTGAAAATCAGTAGACTGTGATTGGTATGTTATATTCATTGGCTCGCCCTTTGTTGTTTACTTTAGCACCTGAACGTGCGCACGAAGTCACACTTTCTATGCTGGATAAAGCGCATAAATTGGGTCTAATGCATCAAAAAGTCGAAACAAAACCTGTGACATGTATGGGGATTCAATTTCCTAATCCTGTCGGTCTTGCAGCGGGTTTGGATAAAAATGGTGCGCACATTGATGCCTTAGCAGCATTAGGTTTTGGGTTTATTGAAATTGGTACAATCACACCACGTCCACAAGCTGGTAATCCACAACCTCGCTTATTCCGTATTCCTGAAGCGAAAGCAATTATTAATCGTATGGGATTCAATAATGAGGGTGTTGATCAACTGGTTGAAAATGTCAAAGCTTCAAAATTTAAGGGAATTCTTGGTATTAATATTGGTAAAAATGCCGATACACCTGTAGAAGATGCTGTTTCAGATTATTTGATTTGCTTAGAAAAAGTTTATAACTACGCTTCATACATTACAGTCAATATTTCCTCACCAAATACTAAAAATCTCCGTAGCTTACAAAGTGGTGATGCATTAACTGAGTTGTTACAGACTTTAAAAGATCGTCAGTTAGAACTTTCGCAACAATACAATCATTATGTGCCATTAGTATTAAAAGTTGCACCAGATTTAACGACAGAAGATATTCAGTTTATCGCGAATCAATTATTGAGTTTTAAAATTGACGGTTTGATTGTGACTAACACAACTTTGGGACGTGAGGGTGTTGAAAACTTAGCACATGGCGATGAGGCAGGTGGTTTATCTGGCGCGCCAGTCTTTGCGAAAAGCACTGAATGTTTACGACAGTTTTCAAAAATTCTAAAAGGCAAAATCCCACTGATTGGTGTTGGTGGTATCTTGTCTGGCGAAGAGGCTGTTGCCAAACAACTTGCTGGTGCTAGTTTAGTACAAGTATATAGTGGCTTAATTTATACAGGCCCAAAACTTGTAAAAGATTGTGTTAGTGCGATGACTGTGTGAAATGAACACGCTTGATATCATTATTCTGATCATCTTGCTCATTGGAGGGCTGAACGGTTTGCGTCAAGGATTTATAAAAGCCTTTGCGAACTTGATCGGATGGATATTCGCATTGATCGTTGGGGCAAAATACGCTGTGGTGTTCGCACCTGCAATGGCTGGTTTGAGTCAAGATCCAGTCGTGCAAAAAATTGCAGCTTTTGCTTTTATTGTTTTGATCATTGTTGTGTGTACATGGATTGTTTCTGCATTTTTGAATGGGCTCTTGAAAAGTCTGAAATTGGGCCCATTAAATCGTTTAGCAGGCGGTGCTTTTGGTTCTTTAAAAGGATTATTAATTGTCCTCATTACCATGCAGGGTTTAGGTCCTTGGGTTGAGAGTTCACCGCACTGGAAACAATCTAAATTTGTACAAGTTTTACTGCCTTATGCACCTTTGGCAACTGAGTTATCGAAAGATGCTGCCAATGAAGCATTACATCAAATGACATCTGAAGGTGCGTTATTACACCGTCCTTCAAGCAAAATCAATGAATCGGAGCGGGTATTAGTCAATGAACGTTCTGATCATTCAACCAAAAATCCGTTTTATTAATCGGGGTTAAACCCTGTTCCTAGCTTGTCGCGAGGTTGCTATGTGTGGAGTTGTTGGGATTGCCGGTAAATCGCCAGTAAACCAAATGTTATTTGATGCTTTAACGATGTTGCAACATCGAGGACAAGATGCAGCGGGGATCGTGACTTGCCATCAAGGGCGATTATTTCTCCGAAAAGATAATGGAATGGTGCGTGATGTATTCCATACCCGTCACATGCGCGCATTACTGGGAAATTATGGAATCGGTCATGTGCGTTATCCAACAGCGGGTTCATCAAGCAGTGCTGAAGCACAACCGTTCTATGTGAACTCTCCATACGGTATTACCTTGGCGCATAATGGTAACTTGACTAATGCGATAGAAATTCATGATGACCTGTTCAAAACAGACTTACGTCACATGAATACCGATTCTGATTCTGAAGTTTTACTCAATGTATTTGCGCATGAGTTGCAGAAAATTGGTACATTAAATCCAACGCCAGAAGATATTTTTCATACCGTTTCGCGTGTACATGAACGTTGCAAAGGTGCTTATGGTGTAGTCGCTATGATCACTGGGCATGGCTTGGTTGGCTTCCGTGATCCAAATGGTATTCGTCCATTGATCTATGGTTCACGTGAGACTGAGCAAGGTACAGAGTATATCATTGCGTCTGAATCGGTTGCGATTACTGCACTTGGTTTTAAAATTGAACGTGATATTGCACCAGGTGAAGCAATCTTTATTGATAGTGAAGGTCAGTTATTCTCGAAGCAATGCGCAGTAAATCCAGAATACCGTCCATGTATTTTTGAATACGTTTATTTTGCTCGTCCAGATGCAACAATTGACGGGATTTCAGTTTATAAAGCTCGTTTGAAAATGGGTGAAAAGCTTGCTTATAAAATCCTCAAAGAATGGGGTGAAGAGCATGACATTGATGTTGTGATTCCTATTCCTGATACGAGTCGTACGTCTGCTTTAGAGTTGGCCAATATTCTTGGGGTAAAATTCCGTGAAGGTTTTATGAAAAACCGCTATATCGGTCGTACCTTCATCATGCCAGGTCAACAACAGCGTAAAAAATCTGTACGTCAAAAGTTGAACCCAGTTGAGCTTGAGTTTAAAGACAAGAATGTTTTATTGGTGGATGACTCAATTGTACGTGGTACAACGTGTAATGAGATCATTCAAATGGCACGTGATTCTGGTGCGAAAAAAGTATTCTTTGCCTCTGCTGCACCTATGGTGAAATATCCAAACGTGTATGGTATTGATATGCCAGCTAAATCAGAATTAATTGCTTCTGAGCGTAGTGTAGAAGAAATTCGTGAAATTATTGGTGCTGACCGCTTAATCTTCCAAGATTTAGAAGATTTGAAAAATGCAGTGCGTACCAGCAAAGTACCAGACTTAAGAGAGTTTGATTGCTCTGTTTTTGATGGTGTGTATGTTGCAGGTGGTATTAATCAACAATATCTGACAGATCTTGAGCAAAAGCGTAATGATACAGCCAAGAAAAATGCAGATGGCTATATCGATGTGAATATTGATGCAGCTTCCGTTGATTTAACGGGTATTCGAGAAGCATAATTTGTTATGTTTAGAAAAGCGGGAAATTCCCGCTTTTTTATTTTATGATAGATGTTGAATTTACCTATAAACAATGTAATCAGGAAAATTTACATTGAAAGAAATGAGCCATTATTTAATTGAAAATAAAAGCATCGCATGGTCAATGAGTTTTTGTTGGCTTGCGATGCTGTTGACAGTTTTTATTCTCAATTTAATCTTAGGTTTGGTGGTTCATTTTTTTGATTATACACAGCAAATTTGGTGGCATGTCCTTAGTCCATATTTTATTGCGCTATTGTTTTTCGTGCTGGTTTGGTCCGTTGGGGCTGAATTTTATGTGTTACGTGAAGGCGGTCATTCTCTTGCTAAGCAATTAAAAGCCCGCCGTTTGGTTTATGAGGAAAGTACACCTGAAGAAAGTACAGCCTTAAAAGTTGCTGAACAAGTCGCTAAAAGTTTTGCAATAGAAACGCCTGCAGTTTATGTTCTGCCTGATGAAGTTGGCGTAAATGCTTTAACAGCAGGCTTCAAGTCTCAAGATATTGTGATTATTTTGACTTGGGGAGCTTTGCAGAATCTTGATGAGTTAGAACTGTATGGTTTGTTAAGTTACGAGTTCAATCAAATCTTATCAGGTGAAGCGGTTGAAAATACCAAACTCAAAATCTTATATAGTGGTTTAACTACTTTTAGCCAATGGGGAAGTAAATTAGCCCAAGCTGGCTATAATCCCTATGCAACGAATCGTCGCAATAAATTCGAGACAATCTTTGTGGCAATTGGAGGCGTGATTTGGCTAATCGGCAGTTTAGGGATACTAATTACACGTTTTATTAAATATCTAACCTTGAGTGGTCGTACTTTCCGTAATGATTTGAAGACAATGCATTTAATGAATAATAATGCCAATATTCAGACATTATTACGTATCTATGTGCATCATTCGGGTTCTCAGATCCATAGTGCATATTCTGAATCTATTTCACATATGTGTTTTGCGAACTCTCTCAGTCCGCAAAGCTGGATGAATATTCATCCTAGTATTAAAGACCGTATTTATGAGTTGAATCCAACTTTGCTACAGGACTTACAACTAGAAAATTTACGAAAGTTACGTAGTCGTCCACTGTTTAGTTTATTTCGCTCATTAGAGGAAGAAATAGCAGATGCAACTACACCTTGGAGCTCTCCTCAGCCATTACCATTGCTGCGTTTGTCTCCGATCAGCTTTGCTTTAAATGATGCGATTAAACCGTTAAATCCTGAGCTGCGAAAAAATAAGAAGCGCCCAGAACTGATTCAAAGAGCCATGCAAACAGCGACAGGCTCTCGTGAAGTCATGGTTGCGATTTTAATGATTCGACAATATCGTGAATTTATTCCACAAGATGCACCTGTAAGCCATGCCATTGTCGATGCATTACTTCATCTTGATGGCCGTATTCATGTGCAGATTTTCCATGATGCTTGTAAGAATATTGGGCATATGCCAGCGAGTATTGCACGTCAGTTTTTAACCAAACTAGCTAATATTATTCAGGCCGATGGTGAAGTTGGTTTACTCGATGCATTGTTATTAGAAAAAGTGAAGCACGAATTGAATTTAATGCCTGCTCATTTACCTACATCATTTGAGGAAGTAAAGTCTCAGATTGTTCATTTGATTGATGCTTTATTGCATGTGCAACAAATTAATAGCCCTAATCAGTTAGAAGTCCGCGAGCGTATTTTAAGATTTATCTTAACTGACGATGAAATGCAGATTTATGCTGATATTTCAGATGAGCCTTTAGATTTAGCAGAGATATTGAATGACGTGTCTGGGCTGTTGCTACGTGATCGTCTGAATATTCTTTCAATCGCAGAGCGCTGCTTATGGAGCGATCGAATTATTACTCAAGATGAACTTGATGTTTTGGAGTTGTTATATTGGCGTTTAGGTTTTGACACACAAG
>NZ_GG665951.1:109609-110840 GCF_000156555.1 Acinetobacter sp. ATCC 27244 | reverse complement strand
GTCGTTGAGCAAATGCTTAAGAAAAATAGTTTAATGATTATTTAGTTGATTATATGGAAAACATGATATTAATAAAAATGAATGCCCGTGATTTGATTGTCGATTTACTTTTAGGCTCACAAGGACGAGCAATTTCAATCAAACAGATTATTATCGCCGCAAAATTGTTTGAGATTAGTGAAAATAGTATTCGAGTGGCGGTAACTCGTTTGTCTAGCGAGGGTGTGATTGAAGCTATCGAGCGTGGTGTGTATCAATTTACACATCGATCTCATGAGTGGGCTGATGTCATGTTGAATCGAAAACGTGGTATTAAGCACACTAAAGTTTGGAATCATCAATATCTTGCAGTTTTTACTGGTGGGCTTGGGCGTGTTGATCGAACGGCACTACATCGCCGCGAACGTGTTCTGAAACATTTCGGCTTTAAGGAACTGGAACAAGGGATTTTTATCCGTCCCGATAACTTGGCAATTGAATTTGATGATTTGATCATCGAACTCAGAAACTCTGGTCTGGAGGAAAATGCAAGAGTCTGCCAAATCAATCACTTTGATGTGCATACAGCATCGAGTATCCCAAGCTTGTGGCCCACTGAAATCTTAAATCAGAATTATAAAAAATATAGTCAAATGATTCAGGAGTGGTTGCTCAATGTGCAGCAATTAGATTTGGAAGAAGCAACCAAAGAGTCTTTATTGTTAGGCCGCCAAACAATTTCCTTATTGATGAATGACCCTTTATTACCAGAAGATTTTGTGGATGTGGCTGGGCGTAATCAATTTGCAGCAAGTGTACAACAACTTGATCAAACAGGCTTGGCACTTTGGGCAAAGTTTTATGAGCTAAATACAGCTTAATTTTTTATCTAAGAATATTACAATAAATCTATTTTTAATTTATTGACAGAAATATTACATGGTTTAAAATAAAATTAATATTTATGTAAATACAAAAATAAGATGTGAAGGACGGATGGGAATATGAATACACAAGTCGCGATTAGTGATTTATTTAGCCGTGATGAAATCACTGATTTGACCAGCAAATCAGATTTGCATGGTAGTTGGGCTGTTTTTTCAACTTGGGCCGTAATTGGTGGTACCTTTGCTGTTGTTGCAAGTTCTTGGGAATATTTACCAAATTGGGGGAAGTTATTGTTGTGTATTGCTGCCTTAGCAGTTTTGGCTGGGCGTCAGTTAGCACTTGCCATTATTATGCATGATGCTTA
>NZ_GG665951.1:107814-108767 GCF_000156555.1 Acinetobacter sp. ATCC 27244 | reverse complement strand
CACATCAGAGTTTATTTAAAACAAAATGGTTGAATGACACTTTAACGGATTGGTTATGTGCACGTCCGATCTGGAATGATTTGCATAAGTACCGTGCTCATCACATGCGTCATCATAGTAAAACTTCGACAAAAGATGATCCCGATTTATCGTTGGTCGCTGGCTTTCCAACCTCAAAAAAATCCTTGATGCGTAAGTTTGCACGCGACCTTGCTGGTATTACTGGATTCAAGTTCGCAGTAGGACGAGTTCTGATGGATATTGAAAAAATGGAGTGGACGGTTTCGAATGATCGTCGTTGGATTTCACAAGAAGGCAGGCATTGGTCAGATTATCCGAAAGCTTTTTTTAAGAATAGTGGCGGAGCGATCATCACGAACGCAGCTTTATTTGCAGCGTTATGGGCAGCAGGTCATCCTAAATTATATGGGCTATGGATACTCGCATATCTAACACCGTTTCCATTATTCTTGCGTGTACGCTCTATGGCCGAGCATGCAGGGATGCCAAGTAGCAAAAGTGCTTTGATGAATACTCGTACGACTAAAGCCGGTTATATTGCACGAGCTTTGGTTGCACCGATTCATGTTAATTATCATAAAGAACACCACTTGATGGCAGCAGTACCTTATTTTAAATTGCCCAAAATGCATCAAATGTTGCGTGAGCGAGGACATGTATCTGAACCACCGACATATTGGCAAGTATTGGATGAGCTTTCTAAAAAAGAAGATTAAGTTGAAAACCAAAGATTGGGATTGGGGGTTACAAGATGGCGAGTAAGCAAGAAATTATTGAGTTTTTAGCTCAAGAATTTCCGCAAGCACTTAGAAAATGCACCATTGAAGCGATTACGGATAAGGGCGCTGAGTTGCTCTATCAAGTCGATCAGGATGATTTACGTCCTGGTCAGACTGTTTCAGGTCCAACCTTAATGTTGGTAGCAGATTTCG
>NZ_GG665951.1:103138-107164 GCF_000156555.1 Acinetobacter sp. ATCC 27244 | reverse complement strand
TCGTTTTATATGTCGCTATCATGGGACATATGGGCTTGGTCGCGATGGCTGTCACAACAAATATGACCATAAATTTTTTTCGAAAACCCAAAGCAGGTCAGAATATACGAGCTGTTTGTAAACTGATTAAAGTGGGAAAAACATTAGTTACAGGTGAGGTTTGGATATATTCAGGAGAAGAGGAAGAACCAGTAGCGCATGTGATTGGAACTTATGCACTTCCAAACAAACCCTAACCACATTTATGGCTAACAATATGAAATATCTAAAAACATAACAACATTATAGTATGCGGATGAGTCAGAACATGCTAAAACTAAGGATGTTCAAATTTATTTGTTCTGACATTATTCGGTAAACATGACCACTTCGCTAGACCTCATACCATTATCGCAAATTGAAGTAGACCCAGAGCGTATCTTGGCAATCAAGCGTAATGATTTACTGCCTTTATTTAATGATCCTCATCATTTGAATCATTATGCTGATCATTTGGTGCAAGCTCAAAGTGTGTTATTAAATGGGGTTGATCCTAAATTAAACCAGCAGTTGAGTGAAGTGATTACACAAATCATTACTCAGTTATCGCAATCTAAAAAATATTTGGGTGGACGACGTTTTAACGCAATACAAAAATGGTTGGGAATTGATATTGAATATGATGCGGGTCAGGTCAAATACCTTAAAGATCTAGATCAGCTAATACAACAAGCCAATCATTTAAGCCAAAAATTGCAGATCGAAATCCAAAAGTCTCAAGCGAGATTGCAGCAGGTATTAGGATTGAGAGAACAGATGGCGGTTTATATTGTCGCAGCAGAAGAGTTTCTAAACGAATATCCAGAGTTTAGTAAACCTCAGAGCTTGGATCATTTTGTAGAACGCCTTTCAAAAAAAATTAATACTTTGCAAACGCTACAAACCAGTAATGATATCGCAATAAAACAAATGCAATTGTCTCAACATTTATCTTTTAGTCTATTAGATCGTTTTAAAGAAGCACAGCAAGTTTTAATCCCTGCTTGGCAATATCATTTGAAGCAAAGTCGTGAATCAAACTCATCGGCAGTGCTTGAACAGCTAGATAAGAGCAGAGAAAATTTAATCCAAAATCTCAAAAAGTCATTACAGAAATAAAGAGGGGACATCATGTCAAATTCAGAATTGATACAGTCATCGAATGAGCTGGTGGAAAAACCAGAACAGCGATTTGAACGACTAAATTTAAAAGAATTAGGCTTACAACCGCAAGATCTTGCTGAAGTAATGAATGCACACAAAGAGCTTGCTGAGATCAATACTACTGTTGTGGCTGAATATGGCAAAAATATAGCGACTAAAACTTCTACTTATACGGATGAGTTGCTTAATCTTGTGCAAAACAAGGATTTGGATGCCACTGGACAAAAATTAAATGAAGTGGTGCAGGTCGCACAACAATTGAATACATCGAGTATTTTAAATAAGTCCAAAAGCTCAGGTTTCTTTGGTGGCTTGCTCAGTAAAATTAAAGGGGCTAAGCAAAGTTTTGATCAGCACTTTAATACAACTAAAGAGCAAATTGATGCATTAGTCAAAGAAATTGAAAGCTCTCAGTCTGGTTTGAAAGCACGTGTAGGCACACTAGATAAAATGTTTGATGCTGTTCAAGAGGAATATAAACAGCTTGGGGTCTATATTGCAGCTGGACACCTGAAGCAGCAAGATATTCAGCAACAAATTTCAACGCTTACGACGCTGGAGCAAGATCAAAAGACAACCCAGCAAATTTATGATTTAAATCATTTAGCGAACAATCTTGAAAAACGTGTAAGCGATTTACAGATTCTACAGCAATCTGCGATGCAGACTTTACCGATGATTCGTATTATTCAATCGAATAATTTAATGTTGGTCGATAAGTTTTACGCGATTAAGAATATTACGCTACCCGCTTGGAAAAACCAGATTAGTTTGGCAATTTCATTGCAAGAACAAAAGAATAGTGTGCAGTTGGCAAAAGCGATCGACGATACGACCAATGATTTATTACGCCGTAATGCTGAGTTATTGCATCAAAACTCTGTGGATACAGCGAAAGCCAATCAACGTTCAGTGATTGATGTTGAAACCCTTGAACATGTACAAAACACCCTCATTAATACTGTGAATGATGTGATTCAAATCCAAAAAGAGGGCATGCAAAAACGTGCAGAAGCAACAACGCGATTGCGGGTATTGCAAGAAAATTTGAATCATTTGGTTTTAGAAAATAGTGGGCATAATCCACCTAAAGTCTAATTTTTTCGTATGAAAGGAAAGATCATTGTCACCTATAGATGATTTAAATGTTCAACCGATTGAGCAACGTTTAGCAGGTTTGCGACAGAGACAGCGTCATTTGACGATTTGGTTTGTGTGCCTTACTACATTTGCACTCGTTATGGTTGCTTCTTTGTTTTTGCAAAAAGAATTTATCTATCGGTTCTTTGATCTTTCATTACATGTTCAAGCTTTAGATTTACCTTATAGCATTCAAGAATTTATTCCATTCAAGCAACCAGTCGACTATTTTTTTAATTTATTGTCTTGGGTGGGCTGGTTGTTTTTAAAGCTTTTAGTCTCCTTTATTGGTGCTTTCTTGTTACTGAGTTGGATAAAAAAAATTGGCTTTTTTCAACGCCGCTTGCAAGCTTGGACACAGCGTATTCTGGCGTGGATTATTGCTTTTATCTTATTTTGGTCAGGTTTGAGCTATCTACAATACGATTGGAAAGATGAAACGGAGCAAGCCTATCAACAGTGGATGAGTTATAAGAGTAATATTATTGAAAGTCAGATTGCTCGAGACTTGCAACAAGCTCGTGTCCCCTCAGCAGAAAAAGCCTATGTTCTAGCTCAAGTCGCTTTAATGCATCGACCTGTAGATCGACAAACAGCAAATGTTTACGTCAATCAGCTGATTAATATAGAAAAAAATAATCCAACTCAGTTCAAAGATTATAATTTTAAGCCTGAACAATTATGGGCAATGCAACAACAACTGTATGGAAAAAGTGTTACGCCAGTAACCCAATCATTGGAACCTCGTGTTCAAAAAGCCGAAAAAACGTCTCAGATTGTTAATCTGTTGCTATTGGTGTTGAGCTTTATCTTTATCAGTTTAAGCATCTTTTTATTTATATTGGCGAAGCATTTAAAAACTCGTCGCCAGCGTATCGAGCAAACACTACATCGCATTGATTAAAATTCAAAAAACCGATTGAACTCATAAAAACATACTGTTTCCCCTATGCTGAACTTTTGCGTACTATAGCCCCATGAAATTAATTTAGCCGACTTGAACTGCTTAGAATTTGGAGATTTGCATGTTAGATCAAAATATTAAAACTCAATTAAAAGCTTACTTAGAACGTTTAGAAAGTCCAATCGAGTTGGTGGCTGCTTTAGATGATTCAGATAAAGCTGCGAAAGTAAAAGAACTCGTGACTGAAATTGCTGAACTGTCTGATCAAGTTACGGCGCGTTTTGACGGTTCAAACGCTCGCCGTCCGAGTTTTGGTGTTGCCAAAGCAGGTGAACAACCTCGTGTGTTCTTTGCCGGTTTACCAATGGGACATGAGTTTACCTCTTTGATCTTGGCATTGTTACAAGTTTCAGGCTATGCACCTAAAGTTTCTGATGACGTTTTAAATCAGATCAAAGGCTTAAATCTTAAAGCAAACTTTGATGTGTTTATTTCATTGAGCTGCCATAACTGTCCAGATGTAGTTCAAGCCTTGAACTTGATTGCAATCTATAACCCAAATACCACGACCACCATGATTGATGGTGCGTTCTTCCAAGATGAAGTGGAACAACGCAAAATCTTGGCAGTACCAATGGTGTTCCAAGATGAGCAACATATCGGTCAAGGTCGCATGACTTTGGAAGAAATCATTGCCAAGTTAGATACTAACTCTGCGGAAAAAGATGCTGCGATGATCAATGCCAAAGATGCATTTGATGTCTTGGTAATTGGTGGTGGTCCTGCGGGTGCAACTGCGG
>NZ_GG665951.1:85464-102787 GCF_000156555.1 Acinetobacter sp. ATCC 27244 | reverse complement strand
TTAGAATCAAAAAAGCCCAAACTAAAGTTTGGGCTTTTTTATTTATTGCTTATACAAGCCATGATCAACAAGATGCTGACGAAGGATTCGACGTAACTCAAGTATTGCTTCAGGCGTTTCTTGAATAGAATGTCCGCCATGCAAAACTTTTTCTGAAACTGCTCCATCTAAGTGAGCACTTTTATATGGGACGATTCCATCTGTGATGACATTTGGATCATCACTTTTAGTAATGTTGCCCAAAATAGAGTGGAACACTAGACCTTTTTCAGGTGGAACATCGGCAGTTAACTCCATAAATTTCGATTTTTTACTTAAATCACTAGGCCCATTTTGGATGACATCATTAGTCAGTGTTTTCACAAAATCTTTAAGATCCATATCATCACTGGTAAGTGTGTCTGCTAAAGTTGTGAGAAAAGTTGCAGGTAAACGGATAATTTTCCGCGCAGCTAAGGTAAACCAACGGTCAGCATAATCAGTTCCACGATGGGGTGACGCTAAGAAAACAGCTCGATTAAAGTTATGAATTGGTTTCATCTTTAATCGCTCACTAATAACAGGATGCTTTCTGAGCTGGGCTTGCTGACGGCTGGTCATCATTGCTAAAGCTTGTTTCGATAGATCTACATCGCTTACCAGTAAACGGCTAATAATACCGCCCATACTATGACCAATTAAAACAGCATCTTTTGCAGCAGCATCTCTAGGATTCAATGATGAAAAAGCCTGTTTCAATAATGCATAGGTTTGAAAGCGACTTTCTAAGATAGGCATATTGGTTGAATAGAAAACTTGCCATACTTGATAGTTTTCACGCAAAACTGGATCGCCCATAATATCGTTGGTAACCGCAATCCATGCTTCAGGACTGCTCGCCAAACCATGTATTAATACGATAACTTTTTTATTCGGATTATAAGGTTCCAACATATAAAGATGTGGCATGGTGAGATGCTGGTCACGGTCAATCAACGAAAGATAAGCAACTGCACCTAGATTGTTTTCTGCTAACCATAGGCCGTAAGGCGCAGAAAAGTTTGCGGCAAGTGAGTATGCTTTTCCTGCGATATTTACCCTTTCAGTGTTGTAAGGATCATAAACTTTAATTTCAAAATTTGGATTATTTAAAACATCTTCCACGCTGGCAGTTGCTTGTTTAGGTTGAGCAATGATTGTCGCTGCCAAATAACGTGCTTTATGAATATTTGGGTTGGTGCCATTTGGATATTTATAATTCAGAGGATCAAGAATATATTTATTTTCACCACGATTGGCTTCTGAGGACGGGAAGACCGCCACAAAATCAGAACCAAAACCATCTCTGCGGTTAATGGCTCTTAACCCTGAAAAATTCATATTATAGCTAGAAACAAATTGTTCAAGCTGTTGAACATTTTGCAGGCGTTGATAAGATTCGATATCGATCGTATAGATACTTTTACCAATTTTAATTGTTGGGGTAATGGTTTTAGATGGATTTCGAAGACTGTGTACATTAACTAATTTGGTTAGTGCTTGATTATAGAAATCTCGAATTTGAACTTGTCGGTTATCAAAAATACGTTCTTGTGGTTGACGACTTGTTTTGAATAAATATGCATAGCTATATCGAATACTTTTATCTAAGGACTCAAGTTCTTGATCTAGACACTTTTCATAGTTTTGTTGAATGACTTTCTGTTCTTCTTCTTTACGATGTTTGCTTAGCTTGCTAATTTTACAATCCGAAGATTCAGATAATGACAATGCTTTAGCGAGATACAATTCGCTTGCAGTTGATAAGAGCTGTTCATCTAAAATTTGTGGGATTTTGTGTAAATCAGCGACACAGTCATTTGGTGTTTGGGTGCAGACTTTAGCTTCTTTACCAGACATGGAGAGGACATTCAGACTGGCTTCGCTTAATTTTTTATGCGTTAAAATGCTATTACGTTCATTGGCGATTGTTACATTTATCGCTTGTTGCTTTAGACTGACGACTTGGCAACCACTCACCATGATTGCACTGAGTAGACTAACAATAAATAAAGATTTATTCGGTTGAAATGCAAACATGATGGATCAGCACGGTAGGCTTGGATGTTATTTATAATACGAAAAATTAATGTTTTTTCAATGTAAAAAAAATAGACTGCTCAGGGCAGTCTATTTGTTCAAGAAATAAAAAATTAATTCATCACTTGCCATACGTTCCAGCGCTTACCAGATTCAATTTCACGAATTAAACGATCTGCGACTTCAGCCTCATCAGGGAACTTAATTTTATAGTTTCTGAGAGTTTGAATTGCATTTCTTTTTTGCTCTAACCACAAATAGTTGTTTGCAGCAGAAAGATATGCTTCTTGTACACCGCCTTTAATTGCTTTATCTAAATAAGGGATAGCTTCGCGCTGACCACCACCCTCAGACAAGCCAAATCCAAACCAGAAATTGGTTTCAGGATCATTTGGACTCATCGCAAGAATACGTTGTGCATAGTTTAACGACTTGGAGGTGTATGATGTTCCTAGATCAAGGTTGCGTGCCATGACGCTGGCTTTAAATGCACGAGACAATACATCAAATGATGCATTCGGTTTTTCTGCGAGCGCATCCAGCTTATGTGTGATTTCTTTGAGCTTAGTTTCATAACCTTTACGTTCTTGGCGTTCAGTAAAACGTGGCGGATAGTGACGCGCTTTACCTTCGACAAGCTGTAAGAAATCATCAATCTCAGTTACATCAACTTCATTTTCACCCGCAAGCACTGCATATTTGACATTACGTTGTTTACTATCGATCGTCGGAATAATAATTTTGTTTACATCTAAAGTCATTGATTTAGACGGATCACTTTGAAGAGAAACTACCATTTTAGTCACTGGTTGTGCAGCAGCTTCTTTGATAGCTAACTCAAAACTCGGTGGTGCATCGTATTGAATTGGATTTAAAGCATAGAATGCTGGAGTAGGATCAGGTTCTTTAAATACAAATGGCTCAGCAACATTTTCTTTTTTTGTTGGGGCTACGCCACAAGCCGTTAGAAAAGTGGTTGAAAGTACAAGTAATGCCAAGGGCTTAAAATTCATGATCTACATCCATTAATTTTAGTAAGAGGATAAAAATGATTGGTTCCGCTAGTCTAGGAAAAGCGGAACCAACTTGCAATGTACGAGATGTTATATTTTTTTAACTTACTCAGTTTTAAAGGTTGTACTTTGCGCTTCACATTCACGACGTACTTCTTCGATGATTTTTAATTCTTCTTTACTATATGGTTGAGTTTTAGAATTCTGACCGTTAAAAGTCGGATCAAGCAGAGATAGTCTTTGGCAAAGTGTATTCATACGCTTTTCATTCTTTTGCATGCGATCAAGCAATACCCGAATGCCTTCTAGAATCGGATCGGATTGATCTTCGGTTGTCGCATACGGTTCGAAACCAATACTCTCTGCATAATCACGTCGCAAAGCTTCTTGTTCTGTCTGTTCTTTGGTGTTTTGTTGTTTAAAGATATAGCGGGCAGGACTACCCACCGCTGTAACTCCAGCAGGAACTTCCTTAGTAACAACAGCATTCGATCCAACTTTCGCACCCTTGTGAACTGTGAAAGGGCCTAAGATCTTCGCACCTGCACCAACCACCACACCATCTTCTAAGGTTGGATGACGCTTACCTTTATTCCATGTGGTACCACCTAGTGTAACGCCATGATATAGGGTGACGTCATTCCCAATCTCAGCAGTTTCACCAATCACAACCCCCATGCCATGATCAATGAAAAAGCGTTTGCCAATTTTTGCACCAGGGTGAATTTCAATACCAGTGGCAAAACGGCTGAAAGAGGAGAGTAAACGTGCAGTCCCTTTAAACTCTTTTTTCCAGAGTTCATGCGCCATACGATGCATGATTAATGCATGAATTCCTGGGTAAGTGGTTAAAACTTCAAGCGTATTGCGTGCTGCAGGATCACGTGCAAATACAGCCTCAATATCTTCTTTAAGCTGTTTAATCATTTGTTATGATCCTCCGATTGAGATTTTTTCCATGAACCATTTGCCAAAGACTGTACACGACTAAAAACACCGCGTAATAAATGATATTCCATACGATCTAATTGTATCCTTCCGAATAAACGACGCAAGCGTAAAGGGAGTAAACGGGGATTATTAGGATCTAAAAACTCAATTTCAGTCAACATTTTCTCAAAATGAGGATAAAACTCTTCCATTTGCTGTTGGGTTACAAGCGGTTCGTCCCATTGCATGGTTTGCTGTTGTTTAAGTTGCATTTGCTCATTTGATGTGTCAACCACTGGACTGATTTGCTCCAGTGCCGCCATTCTTAACTCATAGCATACGACTTGAATAGCTTGTGCGACATTTAACACACCATATTCAGGATTTACAGGAATTGTTAAATGATAATTGGCGAGGGCGAGCTCCTCATTTGTCAGACCACGGTCTTCACGACCAAAAACAATAGCAATGTTTTGCTGTTGTGACGCCGCTTGAAGTGCTTCTTTTGCTGCTGGTCTTACATCTAATAATGGCCACGGTATGGTACGACTACGTGCACTGGTTCCAAACACCAGATGACAATCTTGAATCGCTTGTTCGAGTGTTTCTACAATGTCGATATGTTCGATTAGATCTTGTGCGCCTGCTGCCAAGGCATCAATATCTGGGTGAGGATATGTTTTAGGTGCGACTAAAACTAATTTGGATAATCCCATGGTTTTCATCGCACGTAAAGCGCTACCAATATTTGCAGGGAGAGTTGTATTGACCATAACAATACGGACATGATCCAAAGGTTTGGTCATATTATTTTGCTCAAACTGATTCATATATCATCCAAATTTAAGAATATTGAGAAACTTCGGCTTGATAAAGATCCAAGGCTTCATCCATAGACATATTTTCAGGAGGTGTTGCGACAGTGCTAACTTTAGGTTTTTCAATTGCTTTGGCAGCTTTTGATTTCACTTGATATTCGATGAAAATAGCATCTTTTCCAAAATAATCACGTAATTTAGCGAGTAATTCATCTTGAGGGGCAACTTTCCATTGTGGTCCAAGATGTAATTCAGCATAGGCAAAGCTTTGTTCAATTTGTAACTGTAAACCAATATGTTGACTCATATCGACATTACAATACGGAAGCAGAATAGCTTGTAGATCTTTGGCTAAGGATTTGGTCATTAAATCAGGGCTTAGCTGTACTTGAATACTTTGAGCACGCTTTTGGCGGATGTCATTTAAACTAAATGCTTTGCTTAAACGGGCCATTGGGCGATCATAGCCTTCACGTTCATAGATTTCGCCTTCAACTACAACGACTTGTTCGAGTCGAACAATATCTTTGTAACGTTGGAAACGTTCATGATTGCAACTGATTTCTACACGTGCAGTGCCATCATCTAAGGTGATCATAATTCGATTCGGGAAGTTAGCAATATCTACGACTAACCCTGCAAAAACAGTTGTGACCCCTCGACGTGTCGGTGTAAGTTCATTTAATTTGGCTGGAATAAAGGCTTTTAACTCTTGGCGATAAACATCAATCGGATGTCCTGTCAAATACAGTCCGAGCGTATCTTTTTCACCTTTTAAACGAACTTCATCAGACCAAGGCTTCACAGGTTTGGCTGGCTTTCGTTGAACTTCTTCAACTTCACCAAACAGATCCATAATTCCTGTTTCTCGGTTACTACGTGCTTGCTCAGCTGCTTGTACGGCTTCTGGAAGTTGCGCCATCAAGCTTGAGCGTTCTATGCCGAGACAATCTAATGCACCAGCACGGATAAGCGCTTCTAAGGTACGTTTGTTGATCTTTTTTAGGTCAATACGATGACAGAAATCGAATAAGTCTTTATATGGACCTTCTTTAATGCGTGAGTCGATCACAGACTGCATTGCCTGTTCGCCAACACCTTTAATCGCACCTAAACCGTAGACAATGGTACGCTCATCACTGGCATGGAAATGATATAAGGACATATTTACAGACGGAGGAAGTACTTCTAACTTATTGTTACGGCAGTCATCAATCAAGAACACGATACTGTCAGTGTTCTGCATTTCCGATGATAGTACCGCTGCCATAAATTCTGATGGGTAGTGTGCTTTTAACCATGCGGTGTGATAAGCAACCAGTGCATAGGCAGCCGCATGTGATTTGTTAAAACCATAGCCTGCGAACTTTTCCATGTAGTCAAAGATATGATTGGCAGTGGCTTCATCAATATCTTTTTCAGCAGCACCTTTAATAAAGATTTGGCGTTGTTTCACCATTTCTTCAGGTTTCTTTTTACCCATTGCACGACGAAGTAAATCTGCACCACCCAAGGTGTAACCCGCACAGAATTGTGCTGCTTGCATTACCTGTTCTTGGTAAACCATGATGCCATAAGTCGGTTCTAAAACGCTTTCCAGTAATGGATGTAAATATTCAAACTCGCCACCGTGCATACGATGAATAAAGTCAGGAATCAGATCCATTGGACCAGGACGATATAAAGAAACGAAGGCAATAATTTCTTCGAATTTACTTGGCCTTGCTTCTTTAAGCATTTTTTTCATGCCGACGGATTCAAACTGGAATACCGCGGTCGTATTTGCTTCGGCAAAGACTAAGTATGCATCTTTATCGTCTAAAGGGACATTTGCAATTTCGAGAGGAGTTTCAGATTTGATTCTTTTGTTAATATTCTGAACGGCATCCTCGATCACCGTGAGGTTCCGTAAACCCAAGAAGTCAAATTTGACGAGTCCTGCAGCCTCGACATCATCCTTGTCATATTGCGCTACACGGTTGGTACCATCTGGATCGCACAACACTGCAGAGTAATCGGTAATTTTTCCGGGAGCAATAACTACACCACCCGCGTGTTTACCTGTATTTCGTGTGATACCTTCAAGTTTAAGCGCCATTTCCCAGATCTCAGCCGCATCATCATTGTCTGGGTTGGATGGATTGGTAACGATATCTTTAAGTTGCGGCTCCATATCAATAGCAGTCGCTAGATCAACGCCAAGTGGTTTGGTTGGCACCATTTTTGAGATACGGTCCGCGAGTCCGTATGATTTACCCAAGACTCGTGCAACATCTCGAATAGCACCTTTTGCAGCCATGGTACCAAACGTTGCAATTTGGGAAACAGCTTGGCGACCATAGTTCTGCGCAACATATTCAATAACGCGATCTCGACCTGCAATACAGAAATCGACATCGAAATCGGGCATTGAAACACGTTCAGGGTTCAAGAAACGTTCAAAGAGTAGGTCATATCGGAGTGGATCGAGGTCGGTAATTTTTAAACTATATGCGACCAGTGAACCTGCACCAGAACCACGTCCCGGCCCGACAGGTACCCCATTGTTTTTTGCCCATTGGATGAAGTCCATAACGATGAGGAAGTAGCCGGGGAAACCCATTTTTAAGATGATATCAACTTCGTATTTGATTCGTTCATCATAGGGTTTTCGAATATCTTCCCAATCCTCATCACGCTCTGATATTGGATAAAGATGGTTTAAGCGCTCCTCTAAACCTTGACGAGACAGATGCTCAAAATAGGTATCAATGGTATAACCATCAGGGATAGGGAAGTCTGGTAAGAAATAGGTTCCGAGTTGGAGTGCTACATTGCATCGCTGTGCGACGTAATATGTATTTTCAATTGCACTTGGAATATCTGAGAAAAGTTCAGACATTTGTTGCCCAGTTTTGAAATATTGTTCGGGACTATAGTTTTTGGGACGTTTATCATCACCGAGTACATAACCATCCGCAATGCAAACACGGGCTTCATGTGCGTAAAAGTCGTCTTTTTCAATAAAATGAATGTCATTATGCGCAACGACACCAATTTGGTATTTTGCGGCGAGTTTGACTGCTTCTTGGATAAAGTCTTCTTCACCCGCGCGTTCGGTACGTGTTAATGCTAGATAAACACGGTTACCAAATTTTTCTATCCATGCTTCTAATAAAGGTTCAGCTTTTTGTGGGTTTGAAGAGCAGAGCATTTTACCCACATCACTGTGTTGCCCAAGCAAGATAATCAAGTCTTCAGATTGTTCGAGTACCCATTCTTTTTGGACGCAGGGAATACTGAGTTGTTGCCCCTCGATAAAACCACGGGACACAATTTCAGTCAGGTTTCTCCAACCTGTATTGCTCATTGCTAATAGTGTGGCGCGATGTTCAGCATCATTGAGTCGAATGACGCTGCCTAAAATCGGTTTAATTCCTTTCTTAAGGCATGCTTCATAGAACTTCACTGCAGCATGTAGGTTTGACAGGTCAGTTAATGCCAGAGCAGGCATTTCATCGTTTATAGCAGCTTTGACCAAATCGGGTATGCGAACAATCGACTCTGTAATCGAAAACTCTGTATGAATACCAAGATGAACAAACTGCATAGATCTATCCTTAACGCGACCGCCGATTATTCTAACACGCTCTGTCTATGGCTGTTGTCTAATATTTTTGCAATAAGATCATATCTGCTTTGTATTCGGCTCAGAAACTAAAAAACCGATGTATATGCGATTTGATCATATACATCGGTTTAGTCGTTATGGACGTAAATTAATACTCCCAGAACATCCGTTGAATTTCTTTAGCATCATTGGTTTTAGTGAGTGCCAATGCCGCGAGAATGCGTGCTTTTTGTGGATCAAGATCATGTGCAGCTACCCAACCATATTTATCATCAGGTTGTTCAGCATTACGTAAAACAAAACCTTGAGCCACACGAGAAGAACGGATAATTTGAATCCCGTTATCATTGTGTAGTTGTTGTAAGGTTGGAACTAAATATTTTGCAACAGATCCATTACCCGTACCTGCGTTGATGATTGCTCGTGCTCCAGCTTTTGCATAAGCAAGATACGCATCAGGTTTCATAGAGTCTGAACCATATACGATTTGAACAACGGGTAGCTGTTCACCTTTAATATTTTCAATATTAAATTCTGATGCTTTGGTATGTCGTTTGATACTGTTTCTAAACCAATATGGTTTTCCTTCAACAACTGTTCCTAATGCCCCCCATTGACTAACAAAGGCATTGGTATGGATATTTATTCCTTTGGTCACATCTCGTGCAGCAAAGATTGAGTCATTCATCAGTACCAGTACGCCTTTATTTTTTGCTTCATCAGATGAAGCAAGGGCAACAGCACTATATAAATTAAGTGGTCCATCCGCAGAAAGAGCAGTAGATGGGCGCATTGAACCAACTAGAACAATCGGTTTGTCAGTATGGATAACAAGGTTTAGAAAGAATGCAGTTTCTTCAAGTGTGTCTGAACCATGTGTAATCACAATCCCATTCACAGATGGTTTTTTAACTAAATCATTGACTTGACGTGCCAGCGATAAAAGCTCTTTATCGGTAATGTTTTCAGATGCAATTTGTAGGGCTTGGATACCACTGACATTTGCTAGATCTTTAATTTGAGGAACTGAGTTAATTAGTGTCTCTACAGGAACTTTTGCTGCTGTATAGGTTGCACTATTGGTTGAGCTCGCGCCTGCACCTGCGATCGTGCCACCTGTCGCCATAATAACGATATTATTTTTTGCATACAATGAAACTGAAGCTGCAAGTAGGGTACATGCTAATCCTAATGATTTAACCGTTTTAATCATCAATCACAATCCTGTTTTTTAGTTTTCCACCGAAGTGCTATGTCAAATCCGACATGACATCGGGAGCTATTATTTGAAGTTTTAGCATTTAAATCATTGGCAAAATTATTTTTTATTAGACCTTTGTCTAGAGTAAAAGTAGATTTGATTAAAGATTTAAGTGACTGAAGTGGTTTGATAGAATTTTCTTATTAATTTAAATAATATTAGGTACTTATTTTAATTTTTTTGGGGGTTTAATATAGGTGCATCATCTTGGTGCAATTTTGTGTAATGACAGACGAACTATTCTAAAATTAAAAAAAGCAATGTCTTGTACAGACATTGCTTTAATTTTTTTGCTTAACGACGTGTGGCTAGGAAGCGACCTAAGCGGTTAATTGCTTCACGAAGCTCATTTTCTGCAGGTAAAAATACCACACGGAAATGATCAGGTGTTGGCCAGTTGAAGCCTGTACCTTGCACGAGTAAAACCTTTTCTGCTTTTAATAAATCAAGCATTAACGCTTCATCATCTTCAACTGCGTACACTGTTGGGTCAAGTTTAGGGAAACAGTACATCGCACCTTCTGGTTTAACACAACTTACACCAGGGATTTCGTTTAGCATTTCCCACGCAATATTACGTTGTTCATACAAGCGACCACCTGGACGTATTAAGTCATTGATCGATTGATAACCACCCAAAGCTGTTTGAATCGCATATTGGGCTTGATGGTTCGCACATAGACGCATCGAAGCCAACATGTCTAGACCTTCGATATAATCAGCAGCACGGGCCTTGTTACCTGTAATCGCCATCCAGCCTGCACGATAACCTGCAATACGATATGCTTTAGATAAGCCATTAAACGACACACAGAGTTGATCGCCAGCCAATGCCGCAACTGAAACGTGTTCTATACCGTCATATATGATTTTGTCGTAAATCTCATCAGCAAATAAAATCAAATCATATTTTTTTGCCAAAGCAACGATTTGCGCCAAAACGTGACGAGGGTAGACTGAACCTGTTGGGTTATTTGGATTGATTACCACGATCCCACGTGTATTGGGCGTGATTTTACTCTCCATATCGGCAATATCAGGATACCAGTAGTTTTCTTCATCACATTTGTAGTGAATTGCTGTACCACCAGATAGATTCACTGCCGCTGTCCATAACGGATAGTCAGGCATCGGAACTAACATTTCATCGCCGTCGTCTAGCAAGCCTTGCATTGCCATAACGATAAGTTCTGAAACACCATTTCCAACATACACATCGTTGACGTGCATATCAAAGATGCCTTTCTGTTGGTAGTACTGGCAGATTGCCTTACGTGCAGGGAAAATACCTTTAGAATCAGTATAACCAATTGCATTGGGTAAGTTTAAAGCGACGTCATTGATAATCTCTTGCGGTGCTTCAAAACCAAATGGTGCAGGGTTACCGATATTGAGCTTAATAATTTTGTGCCCTTGTTCTTCCATTTCATTGGCGGCTCGCAACACAGGTCCACGAATGTCGTAGCAAACATGCTCGAGCTTAGATGATTTCTTAATTTCTCGTGGCGTAGTGTTACTGATAACGGACATAATTCCATCCAATGTTTTGTAAGTTAAGAAAAAATAGATTACCGAAAACGCACAATCTATTTTGAAATTTCGCTAGAAATTTATCAAGGACTAGCGTAAATATGGAAAGCATGAAGCATGACATTGAATCTCATAGATTTAAAGGAGTTTTTTCATGGGAAAAGTCAATAAAACTGACCGAGAATGGCAAAGAGAGTTATCACCAGAAGAATATCGCATTACTCGTAAAAAGGGTACTGAGCCAGCGTTTACTGGGCAATATTGGAATAGTAAACAAAAAGGGATTTATGTATGTCGTTGCTGTGGTGCGAAATTATTTTCTTCTGAAACTAAATATGACAGTGGCTCTGGTTGGCCAAGTTTTTATCGACCGATTGATAATTTAGCCATAGAGGAGCATGACGATTCTTCACATGGCATGGTTAGAACAGAAATTGTTTGCCATGATTGCGATGCACATTTAGGGCATGTGTTTGAAGATGGCCCAGAACCGACTGGATTACGCTATTGCGTAAATTCAGCATCATTACAACTTAAAACAGAAGAAAAAAATGACGAGGAAACTTACCCATGAGTAACATTTATCAGTTCGAAGCTGAGTTGTTAGAGGGAGAAATAAAAGCACTTTCTGATTACAAAGGAAAGGTGATGCTGATTGTGAATACAGCAAGTAAATGTGGTTTTACACCACAATTTGCGGGACTTGAGAAACTTTATGAAAAATATAAATCTCAAGGTTTAGAGGTATTAGGTTTTCCATGCAATCAGTTTGGTGGACAAGATCCAGGTACGAATAAGGAAATAGGGGCATTCTGCCAGCGCAATTATGGTGTTAATTTCCCCATGTTTGCCAAGGTAGACGTTAAAGGACCTGAAGCACATGTGATCTTCCGTTTCTTAACCCGTGAGGCAAAAGGAATTTTAGGTAGTCGTAATATCAAATGGAATTTCACTAAGTTCTTAGTTGGACGCAATGGTGAAGTTCTGGGTCGCTACGCACCAACAACTAAGCCAGAAGCTTTGGAAGCGGATATTGAAAAAGCATTAGCGAAGTCATAGATATTCCTATTGTTAAAAAAGACGGTAATGAAACCGTCTTTTTAATTTTTTACTAGGAAGTTTCTGTTGGTAAGGGTTTATTCTTTCTGAAGTTAAACAGCTTTTGATGAATATCATCAATAAATGTGTAAACTACGGGAATAACCAACAAGGATAAGAATGTACTTGTGATCAATCCGCCAATTACTGATATTGCCATGGGTGAGCGGAAACTCGGATCAGTTCCCACACCTAAAGCAATAGGTAACATTCCAGCACCCATCGCCAATGTGGTCATGATAATCGGTCGTGCACGTTTATGGCAGGCATCTAGTAAGGCATTGAAACGAGAGTAACCCTTTTCATTACGTGCAATGATGGCGTAATCAACCAATAAAATAGAGTTCTTACTTGCGATGCCCATTAGCATGATTAATCCAATTAGACTCGGCATGGAAAAGCTACTTTTTGCTAAAAGGAGTAAGACGAAAGCGCCGCCTAATGACAATGGTAATGCTACTAAAATGGTGATCGGCTGTAAGAAATCTTTAAATAAAAGTACTAAAACCACATAGATACACAATACGCCTGTTAGCATGGCGAGACCAAAGCTAGAAAATAACTCTTGCATAACTTCTGCATCACCAATGTTAGTACGTGTCACGCTCGGTGGCAGATTTTGCATGGTCGGTAATTGGTCAACTTGGGCTGCAATATCACCTAAAGGCTGGTTGTTAAGTTCAATATTTAAATTGATATTACGCATACGATTAAAGCGATCAATTTGCGAAGGACCACTTTCAATATTGACTTCAGCAATAGTGCCGAGCATGACTGGGCCACGACTACCTTTGACAATAAGACGTTTCATCAACTCTTGATCCTGTCGAGCTGATAAAGGAAGTTTAATGACTACGGGAACTTGCCGTTGCGATAGATTTAGTTTTGCCAAGTTTTGATCAAAGTCACCCGCAGTCGCAATCCGAAGTGTCTCAGCAATATCGTAGGTGGTAACCCCTAGATCAGCGGCTTTTGCAAAGTCAGGACGGATCACTAGTTCTGGGCGAATTAATGCAGCACTTGAATTTACACTACCGATATTCGGAATCGTACGTAACTCTCTTTCCAATTGTCGAGCTGTTGAAATCAGTGCTTCGGGATCATCACCTGAAAGAGCCAATTGATATTGACTGTTGTTTCCAGCGATACCGACTTGAATCCTTGCACCTGGGAGAGGGGCAAGCCTTTGTCTGATTTCATCTTCGATTTGCTGAAGACTTGCACTACGATTTTTACGTTCAGTTGTTTGAATAGTTAAAGTAGCTTTACGTGGTTCAGTTGATGCACCACCAGCAAAGGGATCTGTACCTGCTGCACCGCCACCGATGGTGGTATATATACTTTTAATTTCAGGATGATCTTTAATTAAGTTGCGGGCGTATTCTGCAGTTTTTAATGTATCAGCAAATTGTGAACCCGGTGTTAATTCTAAGCGGACTTGGGTTTGTCCAGTATCTGGAGGCGGAACGAAACCAGTTGGTAGTAATGGAATAAGCATCAGTGAACCGATAAAAAACATTATTGCACCAAATAAGGTGATCCAGCGATGGCGAATACACCAAGTCACCAATCGCATATATCTGCGCATGACTTGTCCATCATTTTCACGATCTTTGGCTAGTCCGGTTTCTCCTTGGTCATTTACAGAGCCATTCTGTAATGGGTGATCAATTTTTCCCACCCAAGGTTTTAGAATATAGGCTGCCATCATTGGGGTTAGCAAACGGGCCACAAGCAATGATGCAAAAATAGCAAGTGATGCTGTCCACCCGAATTGCACAAAGAATTTACCCGCAATACCACTCATAAAGGCGGTTGGTAAAAAGACGGCGATTAGGGTAAACGTTGTAGCAATGACTGCAAGACCAATCTCGTCAGCAGCCTCCATCGCCGCTTCATAAGGTGTTTTGCCCATCCTCAGATGCCGAATAATATTTTCAATTTCTACAATTGCGTCATCGACTAAGATGCCGACAACCAAAGACATAGCCAATAAGGTGACAATATTTAAAGTAAAACCTAGATAATACATACCAATCATGGCAGGTAGAATTGAGAGTGGTAAGGCCGTTGCAGCAATAATTGTTGCGCGCCAATCACGCAAGAATAACCACACGACAAGTACAGCTAACAGGGCACCTTCATAAAGTAGTGCCATTGAACCTTTATAATTTTCTTCAACAGGCTGAACAAAGTTAAATGCCTCGGTGATTTCAAGATCTGGATGTGATGCTTTGAGTTTATCCAATGCAAGGATAACGCCTTTTTCAACATCAACTTCACTTGCGCCTTTGCTGCGCGTGATTTCAAAACCGATCACGGGTTTCCCATTTAATAGTGCAGCTGAGCGTCTCTCTGCAATACCATCATGAATCGTAGCAACTTGATCGAGACGGATGTGGCGACCGTCACTGAGTGCAATATCCATCGCACCAATTTCTGCTGCAGTTTGAACTGTAGCGATTGTACGGATCGACTGTTCACTGCCACCTATTTTGGTTTGTCCGCCTGAAGCATCTTGTTGGAGTAGACGTAGCTGATGACTGATGTCAGTTGCCGTTGCATTGAGTGCGAGTAATTTTTCAGGATCTAACTCAACTTCAACTTGTCGTGTGACACCACCAACACGTGATACCGCACCAACTCCTTTCACTTGGAGCATGGCACGTGAAATATCATAGTCGACAAACCATGAGAGTGCTTCTTCATCCATTTTTGGAGATTGGATGGTGTAAGTTAAGATGGGTGAGCCAGATAAATTAATTTTACTGACAATTGGATCTCTTAAATCCGCAGGTAAATCTGAGCGTACTTGAGAAACCGCATTTCGTACATCATCTACGGCTTCTTGGAGCGGTTTTTCTAGTTGGAATTCGGCTGTGACGCTCACTACACCATCTTGAATATTGGTATATTGATTTCTGAGGCCTTGTAAAGTTGCAATCGAGTTTTCAATTTTACGTGCAACTTCCGTTTCCAATTGTGGGGGAGCCGCGCCTGGAAGTGCTGCCGTCACGGTTACCATTGGAAGTTCAATATCGGGGAATTGTTGGATTTTCATCCAGTGAAAACATAACAAACCCGCTAAACCCAACATGATAAATAGTAAAATACTGGGAATCGGATTACGAATCGACCAAGCAGAAACATTCATCTTAACGCTCCTGCTGAGTAACAAGTTTTTGACTAAGCGGTGTATCAGGAATTTCTTTCGCGATGCTCACGAGATCACCATCACTTAAAAAGCCTGTACCCGATGAGACAACTTTGACATTTGCAGGTAAATCTAGAATCTCAACACGATTACCTAAACGACGTCCTATGGTTACTTTTTGCTGAGTCACACGGTTATGACGGTCAACTGTGAAAATGTAAGTAAAACCATCACGGAGTAATAATGCACTTTGAGGCAGAGTGAGTGCCGATTTTTCTCCCAGATTAAATTCACCCTTAACAAACATACCCATACGAACAGCTTGTGTCGAAGGTAAATCGACATACACAATCCCATAGCGTGTTTGTGGGTCGATAACAGGTGCGATCATTCGCACTTTACCTTTAATTTTCGGTTGAGTAGGGTCGGGAGAAATAATTTCAGCGTCCATACCTTGTCTTAGTTTATAGAGATCGGTTGTGGTTACTTCAGCCCGCCATTCTAAGCGGTGATCTCTAATTAACCTGAATAATTCTTGTCCTGTTTGAGCTAAAGACCCGACAGTTGCACTACGAGCAGAAATCACGCCATTATCAGGGGAAACAACTTTGGTTTGGGTGAAACGCAATTCATTACTTTCAATTTGTGCCTTGGCTGCATCTAAGCGTGCTTGGGCGGTCGCTTGAGATGTTTGATATTGCGCAGACTCTTGAACTGAGATAGCGCCAGTATTTTTTAGCTGCTGAACACGTTTAAGATTAGCTGCTGCATCTGCAAGAACTGCTTGAGCTTCTGCATAACTGGCTTTGGATGCTGCAAGATCTGCACGAATCGTATCGCTATTTATTTCGGCTAAAACCTGTCCACGTTTCACCTGATCACCAACGTTAACATTGACTCGAGTGAGACGTTGACCTGATAACTCACTACCAATTACCACTTCTTGCCATGCGGCGACATTGCCATTGGCAGTAAAGCTTTGTTTCCAGTTTTGTAATACTGGCTCAACGACTGTTACTGTGAGTGCAGGTTTTTGCTCCGTCTTTTTAGCTGTGTTAGGCGGACTGTCGGTTGTAGATTTTTTAGTAGTCTCAGTAAACCTTAAGGTAATGAGAATAATGACCAAACCAACGATGATTGCAAATAAAAGCCAAACTTTTTTATAGGTTTTTTGAGAAGTTTGAGAAGCCATCTTTCCATAGTCATCAAATTGTGTGATGGCTAAGTATAGACCAAGATTTCAACAGATGGTCAAGTGTTCGAAATTGGATAGATGCGAGCTCATTCTCATTAAAGAAGACTCTAATGCTAAGAAATAGTATTAGAGTCTTCGATGAGGATTAATAGTCAGGATTATCAACTTCACATCCCATACCATGGCAGCCAATCCAGTTTCCGTGTGTATCAAAATTAGGATTACCATCTTTATCAAACTGTGGCCGATTATCAATCACTTGTTTTTCGGGATTATCAACCTTGCAACCTACGCCGTGACAACCATCATATTGAGATGACGCTTTTTTATTAGAAGACTGATGCTGATGTTTATCAATAGAATTCAGGATAACAGCACCAATTAATGCACCAGCAACAGCAGCACCTAAGTCCTTTCCATCAGAACTATATGTGCGAGCACCATTGTCGTAAGTACCACTTTGACCATGATGATATCCTGTTGGATCTGCGAAAACACCAGAACATCCTTGAGATACCCAAAGATAGCCTGACTTGGGGTTAAATCCCCAAGTTCTATTTAAAATACAAGATGCGTGAGAACTCTGATGGATTAATTGAGGCTTTTTTAATGATTTTGCATAACACTCATTATATTCAAAGTTTTTAGATTCACAC
>NZ_GG665951.1:74281-84741 GCF_000156555.1 Acinetobacter sp. ATCC 27244 | reverse complement strand
CAATTGATATATTTTAGATGCATGTAAATGTAAGTTTGGCAACTCCGTTAACTAATAAATGGGACTTTGTTTGATTTTTAATAATTTTTACTGTTTTATTCTTGTTGTTACAATATTTAGTAGCATTCTCCATTGCATAGCTTTCAGCGCCACCTTTTCTACCAGCTAAAGGTGCAGCTTCAACAGCAGAAATATAATTTCCATGTTGATCAGTAGTGATTTCGGAATTGTAGGTTAAACCCATTCCTCTAACTTTGGTTTTATCATTTTGAACAGCACATCCTGTGGCTAATATTGCTGATAGAATTATTAACTCAGAAAACTGAATTATTTTCATAATTTTTCCTTATTTTTTGAATTAATTACTTAAAAATTTAAAAAAGTTTTAAGTAATTAAATATTTTTATTCGGTTTTATAATCAACATAAATATAAAGATTAATAGTTAATTTATAAAATAAGAGAACTCTGTTGTAAATGTCAATTGGTTGTTTTGTGATCGTTTATTTTATGGTGTTTGAATCATAGAAATTTATTATAAGGTATACACTAAGCATTGAATTTTATAGTAAATTGAAGCTTTATTGTGTAATTTTTATTTGTTTGCTTAATGTAAGTACCTGTAAGTAAAGAATAAAATGTTAGTTTTGATTTGAAAACTATAGTGGCAATAAACGATTAAATACCACATTTTTCATGACAATTGTGGAGGTGAGGCGTTGTACGTTAGGTAGGGCTGACAAGCTATCATCATATAATTTTTGGAAACTTGCTAAGTCTTTGGTGACTACATGTAGGAGGTAATCTGGATTGCCAAATAGACGTTGAGCTTGCGTTACATTTGCAATTTCACTGACTTTTTCTTCGAAACTAGATAATGCCTTTTTGTCCCCATCTTTTAAAGTGACGAAAATAATTGCTGAAAAGTTCAAACCAATTTTGGATGCTTCCAAATCTGCATGATAGCCTTTGATAATTCCTGATTCTTCCAGTGCTTTCACACGACGATGACATGGAGATAGGCTGAGTCCAACTCTTTCTGCCAATTCAGTGATAGATAATCGTCCATTTGCTTGTAGTTCAGCAATAATTTTCTTATCAATGCGATCCATTTAGAAGAAACTACCTTTTAATTTTAAATGTATAGAAGTAATTAGAATAACATTTTAATCATAAAAGCCTACTATCTCAAAGCAATATTTATCAATTGGTATAAATATCAAAGCTGAAAAATGACATGTTATTGAGGAATAGGGCTGCCTTATGGAATTAAGTGTGATATTCGCTTTTTGGAGTGTTTCAATTCTATTTGTGCTTACACCAGGTGCGGATTGGGCGTATGCGATTTTGGCAGGTATTGAGGGAAAGTTTGTTAGTACTGCCGTTACAGGATTGATTTTAGGGCATTTGATTGCAATTTTATGTGTTGCTGCAGGTCTAGGCTCACTCTTAAACCATTTTCCGATTCTTCTGACGGCAATGACAGTGTTAGGTGCGGGATATTTACTGTGGATGGGAGTTCATCTGTTATTGCAGCCAGCAACTATTTCACACACTGATGGACAAAATCAATCATTAATGAATGCTAAAGCATGGTTGATTAAAGGTGTGGGGATTAGCGGTTTAAATCCCAAAGTACTGCTTTTGTTTTTTGCGTTGTTACCACCATTTATACATCCCAAAATGGCACTTTCTCCAACAGTACAAATCATGATGTTAGGGATGATTCATTTACTGAGTTGTGCTGTGGTGTATATGTTAGTAGGCGTGGCAGCAAAAAAATTATTGAGAACACGGCCTGCAGCAGTAAAAATTGTGAGTCGTGTTTCAGGTGGCTTGATGGTCCTGATTGCATTAATTTTAGTGGTCGGGCAAGTTTGAGAAAATTAAAATAGGAATCTATAGATAGATTATAGATTCCTTTGGTCATCTAAATTAAAGAATTGATTTTAGTCGTTTGACCACTTCTTCACATTGTGCCAAATCTGCAACCAACGCCATTCGAACATGACCTTCGCCTGGGTTACCTTGTTCAGTATCTCGAGAAAGATAACGACCGGGCAAAACTTTAATGTGGGCTTTTTCCATGAGCATTTTGGCAAAAGTTTCATCATTATCTACTTTTAACCAATAATAGAAGCCTGCATCTGGTTTTTGTAAAGGTAGCAGATGACCAAGCTCAGATTGGAATAAATCAAACTTAGCACGGTATTGTTGACGATTCTCTTCAACGTGTGCTTCGTCATTCCAAGCTGAAATGGATGCTAATTGATGCTGAACTGGCATTGCAGCGCCATGATAGGTGCGATATTGCAGATAAGGTTTTAATAAAGCTGCATCTCCAGCCACAAAACCAGAACGCATACCCGGCAAGTTGGAACGTTTAGAAAGTGAGTGGAATACGATGCAATTCTTGTAATCATCACGTCCCATTTCTGCGCAAACTTCTAATAGTCCAACAGGTGCTTGATCAAACCAAAGTTCCGAATAACATTCATCAGATGCAATCACAAAATTATATTGATCTGACAAAGTGATTAATTTTTTAAATTGGTCTTTTGACAGTACGGTTCCCGTTGGATTACCCGGTGTACACACAAACAATAATGCTGTTTTTTCCCAAACTTCAGCTGGGACGGCATCAAAATCGCCTAAATAGCCATTTTCTTCAGTGCAATTGATGAAATAAGGCTTAGCACCTGCAAGTAGTGCAGCGCCTTCGTATATTTGATAGAACGGATTTGGCATCACGATATAAGGTTGATCTTCACGTTTGATGAGTGATTGCACAAACGAAAAAATACCTTCACGTGTTCCAGAGACAGGCAGAATATGATCTTCTGCACTGATAGTGTTCAATCTAAAACGGTTTGTTAGCCATTGTGCAATACTTTGGCGCAACTCAGGTAAACCTTTACTATTTGGGTATGTAGATAAATGTGCGAAATTATCAATAATGGCTTGTTTAACGAACTCAGGTGCTGGATGTTTTGGCTCACCAATTGAGAGTGGAATCAATGGTAAGTTGGCAGGTTGCACATCTTTAAAAAGTTGATTTAACTTTTCAAAAGGATAAGGATGCAATAGAGACAAGCTTGAGTTCATTTAAACGTTACCAAAAGTAAGAATGAAAAGTTCCCCCTTCTTGAAAAGGGGATGCGGAGCTATAACTCCGCAAAGTGTTTTAAGATGGATTACAAATTTGATTAGAAGCCTCATCCAATGCTGCTTTTAATGTTTCAGCAAAAGTCTTTACTTCTTCATCGGTGAGCAATACACCATTTTTCTTGGTGACAAAGAAAATATCTTCTGCGCGCTCACCAAGCGTTGCAATTTTGGCAGAATGAATATCTAAGCCTTGCAACATGAATAATCCACCAATACGAGCCAATAGGCCCGGTTGATCTAGTGTTGAGATTTCAACCATATGCTGTTGTAAAGCAGGGTTGAGTACAATATCAACCGTGTTTTGTATATCAAAATGACGTAAATGACGAGGAATACGACGTTGCATGATACCCGGATATTGATCAGGGTGACTCAATGCCTCAACTAAAGCAGCTTTAACTTTGCGCTCACGCTCTGGGTCGGTCAATAACGTCCCAAAGCGATCAAGCACCAAATAAGTATCTAAGCTAAAAGCAGTAGATGCTGTAATAATTCTAGCATCTTGGACATCGAGATTCATACGATCAAGAACAGCTACCGTTGTTGCAAATAAGTTCGGTTGATCGCGTGTATAAATAAAGATCTGAACCGCATCATCAGCAGCGTTACGGTGCGCACGGAGTAGAACCAAAGGTTCTGGATTATCACCATGTTGCAATATTGCTTGAGTGTGCCATGCGATTTCATTGGCTGACTCTTTAACAAAGTATTCATCACCAAGCTCTTGCCAAACTTTTTCAACTTCGGCGAGGGAGAAATCATTGACCAATAATTCACTGGCAGCAAATTTGGTGTCTTCAATCAGCATTTGGTAATCAACAGGACGACCTAAACCCGACCGAATCACATCGCGTGAATAAGTATAAAGCTGACGCATGAGCGATGCGCGCCAAGTGTTCCATAGTTTTGGATTGGTTGCATTGATATCTGCTACGGTCAAAGTGTAGAGATAATCTAAATGTTCCATATCACCGATTTTTTCAGCAAACTCTTTGACTTCATCTGGATCAGAAATATCTTTTTTCTGCGCCGTGAGTGACATGAGAAGGTGATTATTGATCAACCATGCAACCAGTTTACACTCGCGTTCAGTAAAACCATGGGTGCGGCAGAATTCGATAGCATCGAGTGCACCGAGTTCACTATGATCACCACCACGTCCTTTTGCAATATCATGGAAAATTGCAGCTAGATAAACAATGTCATGGCGTGCAATTCGTTGGAAAACGGAGCTTACAACAGGGAATTCTTTGGCAAATTCAGGTTCTTTAAAGCGACTTAGATTACGTAGTAGCAATAAGGTATGCGCATCGACGGTATAAATATGGAATAAATCGTATTGCATTAATCCGGTGATTTGTCCAAAAGCTGGAATGTAATTACCCAATACACCATAACGTTTCATTGAAACCATTGTTTCATATAAACGATGAGGTGATCGAATAATAGACATGAATAGTGCTTGGTGTACAGGATTGTCACGGAAACGTTGGTCAATACGTTTTGCTGCAAGTACTAACAAACGTAGAGTACGTGCACGTATACCAGTAATTTCAGGTCGGTTTGCCAGTAAATAGAATAACTCTAAAATAGCACTCGGTTCTTCTGAGAACACTTTGTGATGTTGTACTGCTAATTTGCCATCTACGATTTTAAAACGTTCATTAATATCGATAATGTGACGTTCATAGTCTGGTAAACGAGGGGTAATCACGGATTCATTAAAATACGCCAGTAGCATTTCATTCAGGGTAGAGACCTGTTGCGCTGTGCGATAATAACGCTTCATAAATTGTTCAACTGCAAAGTTTACAGGTTGACCTTCTTCTCGCACATAACCAAATTTTGCAGCAATATCTCTCTGATATTCAAACAATAAGCGGTTTTCATCACGTTTGGCGAGGCGATGTAAATGGGTGCGAATTTCCCACAAAAAGCTTTCCGCTTCTTCTAATACAGCTAGTTCGAACTCAGTAATAAAACCAAGATGTACAAGATCATAAATACGGTTTACACGGAAATGACGTTTTGCAATCCAACCAATTTGATTAATATCTCGAATACCACCGGGTGCATTTTTAATATCAGGTTCTAGATTACTTTCTGTATTGTTATGTTGAGCATAGCGTTTTGCTTGTTCTTGCATTTTTGCGTCATAGAACGTTTGATCCGTCCATGTTTGCGCAACAATTCGACGAGGCCATTTTGCAAGTTGTTCATTGCCGGTAATTAAGCGAGCCTCAATCAATGTTGTTGCAACGGTTAAGTCATTACTCGCTTGTTCAACACAGTTTTGAATGGTGCGGACACTAATGCCCGGTTTGAAGTTGCCAACATCCCAAAGTGATGAAATAAATGTGGAAATAAGTTTCTCTTGATCTTCACTTATTTCATCTTCAGATAAAATCATGATATCCGTATCGGAATACGGAAGCATCTCATGGCGACCATAACCACCAATAGCAAATAAACCCAATTCAGTTTGATCTAATCCAGCATGATTCCAAAGGAATATAAGTGCTTCATCGATAGAATTTGATCTTGCTTTGATGACATCACGAATCGACTGACCATTTTCATAGCTCTCTTGTAACTGCTTTTCTACATCTGTTCGCCATTGATTAATAGCTTGAATATCATGATGACTGGTCACGTAGTTTAGCAATGGAGATGTATTGATCATGAAAATGGGTCTTCTATCAAAGTCCCTCTTGATTGCAAGAGGGGTTAGGATTATTTAAGCGTTTGTTTCTACACTCACTTGGTCAGCTGCTTGTTGTGCTAACTCACGTGCCAAATCTGTGGTTTCAGCACGTGCAGTCGCGACACCCATGCGACGACGTTTAAAGCCTTCTGGTTTACCAAAGAGACGCAAGTCCGTGTTCGGGTTTGCTAAAGCAAGATTTACGCCAGAGAAGCTTAAGTTGTTTGCATCCACACCTGCATAAATCACTGCGCTCGCCGCAGTACTATGACGTGCTGTATTCACAGGTAAACCTAAGATTGCACGCGCATGTAACTCAAATTCACTTTGAAATTGAGAAGCTAAAGTTACAAGACCAGTATCATGTGGACGAGGAGATACCTCACTAAACCAGACTTGATCACCTTTGATGAATAACTCTACACCAAAAATACCACAGCCGCCCAATGCTGTAGTGACTTTATTGGCAATGCGTTTTGACTCTTGTAATGCAGTTGCTGTCATCGGTTGAGGCTGCCAACTTTCTACATAGTCACCAGCATCTTGACGGTGACCGATTGGATCACAGTAATGGGTCTCGATTTCACCTGTTTCAGGATTTTTGGCGCGTACCGTCAGTAAGGTAATCTCAAAATCGAAATCAATTTGCGATTCAACAATAACTGTGCCTTGATTGACACGTCCACCTTGCATTGCATATTCCCATGCTGCATCAACTTCATTGAAGCTTTTTACGCGAGATTGACCTTTACCAGATGAAGACATTACAGGTTTAACAAAGTTTGGATAGCCAATATCATCACAGGCAGCGCGGAAGCTTTCAAGGGTGTTGGCAAAACGATAAGCGGAAGTTGGTAAACCAAGTTCCTCTGCTGCTAAACGACGAATACCTTCTCGGTTCATGGTCAAGTTAACGGCTTTTGCAGAAGGAATTACAGTTGCTATTTCATTTTGTTCAATCTCAACGAGCACTTCAGTTGCAATCGCTTCGATTTCAGGAACAATTAAATTAGGTTGAATTGTTTCGATGAGTTTTTTTAATTCAGCAGGATCAGCCATATTGAGCGTATAAGCGTAATGCGCTACTTGCATTGCAGGTGCATGATCATAACGATCTGCAGCATGGACTTCGACACCTAAGCGCTGTAGAGAAATAACAACTTCTTTACCTAGCTCTCCAGAACCTAACAGTAAAACCTTAAATGCAGAAGATTGAAGTGGAGTTCCTAGAGTGACGCTCATGCGAATAATCCTATCCTGAGTAATTTGTGTTTAAGCATAGCAGAACTTTTTATGGAATTAAGCTTGTGTTAGACAAAAAACATGGTTTTTGTTAGACAAAAAAGAATGATCTAAATACCCGCAATCTGCTTAGACATTGACATGATAATTCAGTTCTAATTCATCAGCATTTTTTCCACGAATCCCCCAATGATTTTTCGGTGTTTCAAAAATAGTAATTTCAATATCTTGTGGTGATATATCACACAAGTTTTGGATATTTGAAAATATGGTTTGAATGAGTTTTTGTTTTGCCTCGATTGATCGGCCTTCAAACATGGAAATTTCAATAATGACGTAATGATCGCTGCGATCATCTGGATAAACAAAGTTTTCTGGTTCCATAGGAATAAAGCGCTGAAACTTCTTTTCAATTGGATAAGCTAAACTTGTCACTAATGCTTGATGAATGGCTTCAGACAATCTCGGTCTAAATTGCGAGATCGTTTGATTTAATGCATAAATTTTTATTTGTGACATAAGTAATTTACTCCATAAGTTATAACAGTTTATGTAAGATTTGAAATGATGCTTTATACCTTCTTTATTCTTTTTCACATATTGAGAGTAACAAAAGAAATTGTTGTTAAAAGATGATGATTGGGAGGAGCTAATTTCAGAGAATAAGTCAACATACTACATCAGTCTAGTCATTGGTTCGCTGGTATGATTGATAAATCAGTAACAAAGATTGAGAATTATTTCTAAATTGACTAGCATTAGTCGCAAAAGTTTTGGTGACTGTTTTCAGATGTTAAAGAAAAAAAGCTGTATCAGCGCAATGGTGTTATGTACCCCCTTATTACTTATTGCATGTGGTAATGGGAATAATGAACCTGAAAAAAAGGTTGAGATCAAACCTGCGCCGAAACTGACAAATGATGCAACTGCATATGCAAATGCAGCTTGGCAATTAATCAATGAGATTGATTCACTTGTTTATGACAAGAAAATCGATGAAATAGAAGAAGAAGTAAGAAAGCCGCTGCGCCAATTGAGTACTGATTGGCGAATCAATGTCAAAATGACCGATTCGGTTACTGAAGGAAAATACGCGTTGTGCCGAAAAGCGCTTACTAGTCTAGATAGTTGGGCTAGAGATGTGCTCGCCAATGCCAACAGCGCAACTCAAAAGCAAGCAGACTATGAAAGAGACAAAAACCAGTGTAAAGGTGCGATTGATAATCCAGCACTAGGGAATACCTCGCCCAAATAGTTTACTATTCCTAAGGTTATAAATTGTAAAGAAATAGTTCTGAAATTTTGTTGAAATGATTGACTCATAGCCATGGAGAACGTAGGATAAATTTCCTAAATTGTATAAGGAACCTGTGGTTAAAAGCCAAGTTCTCATATGGATACTCCCAGTTTAATTTCAGAAACTTTTGGACAATTTTCTTTTGCTTCAGCCCTTAGTGGTGACGCATTACTCTTATTGCTATATGTTGTTTTAGCATTATTTTTTTCTTTTTTATGTTCGATTGCTGAAGCAACATTACTCAGTATTACGCCAAGTTATATTGCGGGCTTAAAGGAAACCAATCCTAAAAAAGCTGAACAGTTAAGACGTTTAAAAGAAGATAATATAGATCAATCCTTGGCTGCGATTCTAACCGTAAATACCATAGCTCATACTGTCGGTGCGATAGGTGCTGGTGCTAAGGCGATCTCAGTATTTGGTCAAGTGTGGTTCGGTGTTTTCTCCGCAGTCATGACCTTATTGATTCTGTTCCTTTCAGAAATCATTCCTAAAACACTTGGTGCTGTATATTGGCGCCAATTGGTTTCCTTTACAGGTATTTATGTCAATTTCCTTATTAAAACTATGTACCCATTAATTGTTGTTTCAGAAAAGTTAACCAAACTCATTTCTGGCGATAAAAAAGCGCAACAATTCAGTCGTGATGAGTTCGTAGCGATGGCGGGTATTGGTAAAGAAGAAGGGATGTTGAATGATCGAGAGTCTAAAATCATTAGAAACCTCTTTTTATTCAAATCATTTGATGCCAGTACGGTAATGACACCGAGAATTGTTGTTTCAGCCTTACAAAAAGATCTAACGGTGGATGAAGCACTTGCGATACCAACTGTCTCAAATTTTTCACGCTTACCAATCTATGAAGATGATCTAGATAGCGTAGTGGGTTTTGTGTTACGTGAAGATTTGTTAGTGGCAAAGAACAAAGAACAGGGCGAACATTCTATTAATGAATTTCGTCGTGAATTGATCACAGTCATGGCAAAGACCCCTTTATCTAGATTAATGGAAATCTTATTGGAACAACGACAGCATATTGCTTTGGTCGTTGGCGAATATGGAGATACCAAAGGTGTGGTGACCTTAGAGGATGTTGTTGAAACGCTTTTAGGGATTGAAATTCTTGATGAAGGTGACAAAGTCGAGGATATGCAAAAATTGGCAAGACAGCTTTGGGAAAAGCGTGTTGGAAAGATGGGGATTCATTTAGAGTCGCCATTTAAATAGATTTTTTAAATCTGTGTCGATCGCTTGTTGGCATTGAACTGTGAATCTATAACCTGTGTAATTGTTTTTAAACAATACTTACATTACACAGGTTTTAATCAATTAAAGTACCTTTTGTAGATAATAATTTTAATTTATTTAAATCAATCACCTGTATTTTTTTGAAGCCCAATTGAATCACGCCTTGTTTTTCGAATTGGTTAAGTTCTTGATTCACCGTTTGTCTCGATACGGTGAGCATATTGGCAAGTTGATCTTGTGAGATTTGAATATTTAGATCTTGAATCGATGAGCGGTTACCGTAACCTTCTAATATAAATAACAAGCGTTGAGCAAGACGCTGACTGATCGTTTGAGTTTGAATTGAAATTTGCTCTAAAAAGACATAGCGAAGTTTTTGACTGGTTAGTAAGGCGAAGTAGTACCAATAATACGGATTTTTTAATAAGAACTCTTTTAGAGGCTCTCCGGGAATTTGCAGAACAACACTTTTTTTAAGTGCTATCGCATCATGAGAGCGTGGTTGTTTGTCTATGAGAGAAATCTCGCCAAACCACATGATTGGTTCAGCGATAGCAGCAATTGCTTCATTACCGTTAACGTCTATATAACCCAAACTAATTGAGCCATCGAGAACACCATACACACCATCAAATTGATCTTGAGCATTAAACACAGCGGCATTTTTTTCAATTATAAGTTTCTTACCATGATCCAAAATGAACTGCTTGAAAGGTTCTGTAAGCTGACTAAACCAAGCGTTTTGCTGCAAATGGCGAATATAAATTGGATCTAACACGATGTTTCCTTTCTCAAAATTTTG
>NZ_GG665951.1:1232-73379 GCF_000156555.1 Acinetobacter sp. ATCC 27244 | reverse complement strand
TTTAGTTCCATTTGTCAGCTACATGACAACTTTGTCTTTTGTTTTCTTATAGATTAATAACATATAGAAGTAATCGGAGAAATGAAAAATGACAAATTTGGAACGTCTACTAAGTCAATACGCGGCTTATCACTTAGATCGAAATAATATTTTGACCCATTTTATAGGGATTCCTTTAATTGTTTTTTCAATTTTATGCTTAACTGCTCGCGCTGGCGTGGAAATTTCTAGCGTTTCAGTGACTTTGGCATCGATACTGATCCTATTAAGTACGATTTACTATATTTCACTGGATAAGCTATTTGGGATTTTAATGCTGATTATATTTATTGCAGTATATCCACTTGCCATAAAAATAGCAGCATTACCGATGTGGAGTTGGTTAGGAGCAAGTATTGGTATTTTCGTAGTGGGTTGGGTATTTCAATTCATTGGGCATTATTTTGAGAAGAAAAAACCCGCATTTGTTGATGATTTGATTGGATTAGCCATCGGACCATTGTTTGTTTTAGCTGAATTTATTTTTATGCTGGGTTTCCGCAAACCATTACATCAGCGTATTTTAAAAGAAGCACAAATGAAACGTGCTGAAATGGATATGAAAACGCAAACTATCACTTAATATTGTGTTGAATGAATAAAAAAACCGCCAATCAGGTCAAATTGGCGGTTTGGAAATCAAAACTTTGATTTAAACGTTGAAGCGGAAGTGAAGAACATCACCGTCTTGAACGACATAAGTTTTACCTTCTAGCCGCCATTTTCCTGCTTCTTTCGCGCCGTTTTCACCGTTGTATTGAATAAAGTCATCGTAAGAAATACATTCAGCACGAATAAAACCTTTTTCAAAATCAGTGTGGATCACACCAGCAGCTTGTGGCGCAGTCGCACCCACTTTAACTGTCCAAGCACGAACTTCTTGTACACCTGCAGTGAAATAAGTTTGTAAGCCAAGTAAGCTATAGCCCGCACGAATCACTACGTTTAGACCTGGCTCTTCCATACCCATTGCTTCTAAGAATTCAGCACGGTCTTCATCTTCAAGTAATGAAATTTCAGCTTCGATCTGATTGCAAAGTGGTACAACAATCGCATTTTCTTCAGCAGCAAGTTTTTTTACTGCGTCAAGATGAGGGTTATTTTCAAAACCATCTTCTGCAACGTTTGCAATATACATAGTTGGTTTAAGTGTCATTAAACCAAAACCACGAACAGCTTTACGTTCGTCATCAGAAAGATCAGCAGCGCGAGCTGGTTTACCTTCGTCAAGTAAAGGTTGGATTTTTTCTAAAGCTGCTTTGGTTGCGATTGCTTCTTTATCGCCACCTTTTGCTGCTTTAGTTAAGCGTAGTAATGCTTTTGCAACAGTATCAAGGTCAGCAAGTGCAAGTTCAGTATTGATGGTTGCGATGTCATCTAATGGGTCAATTTTACCATTTACGTGAATCACGTTTTCATCTTCAAAACAACGTACTACGTGTGCGATTGCATCAGTTTCACGGATGTTAGCAAGGAATTGGTTACCCAAACCTTCACCTTTTGAAGCACCAGCAACCAAACCTGCGATATCAACGAATTCCATGGTAGTAGGAATAACACGTTGTGGTTTAACAATTGCTGTAAGTTTGTCTAAACGTGGATCTGGAACAGGGACAATGCCTGTGTTTGGTTCAATGGTACAGAACGGAAAGTTTTCAGCAGCAATCGCTGCCTTTGTTAATGCATTAAATAATGTAGATTTACCTACGTTTGGCAGACCAACAATACCGCAATTAAAACCCATGAAACCACTCACAAATGTATTATTTAAAAATTGCTGCTGATTTTACATGAAAGCCATGACAAAGTCAGGTCATGGCGAGTGCGGTTTTTTATTTCGAGCTTAAACTTTGCGTTTATCGAGTTGTTTAGCAATATTATCACCTGTCGTTTGTACCAACATAACCAAAACAATCAGAACTAAAATCACTGCCAGCATGACTTGCATATCAAAACGTTGATAGCCGTAACGATAGGCAATATCGCCCAAACCGCCTGCACCAATCGCACCTGCAATGGCAGAAGAACTGATCATGGTCACAATGGTCACGGTAAAGCCTGCAACAATCCCCGGCAAAGCTTCAGGAAGCAATACATACCAAAGAATCTGCTTGCGGTTACAGCCCATCGCTTGTGCTGCTTCAATCAACCCTTGATCGACTTCACGTAGGCTGACCTCCGCAATACGGGCGAAGAACGGAATAGCAGCGATGGTCAACGGTACAATCGCAGCCAAGACACCGTAACTGGTGCCGACGATCCAGCGGGTAAATGGAATCAGAGCCACCATCAAAATCAGGAAGGGGACTGATCGAGTGATGTTAATGATCCAGCCTAAGGACTGATTAATTTTCTTTGAAGGATAAATCCCAAAATCAGCAGTACTCACCAAAATCAAAGCAATTGGCAGACCAATCAAAAAGGCGAGAATCGCAGAAACACCGACCATAATTAAAGTATCGGTAGTGCCTGTGAGTAACAGATCAATGAGTTGATTGTACATAACCGATCACCTCAAGTTGTGTTATTGCAGGATGTTTTGCAAATTGGGCGCTGTTCAGATTAAAGTCGAGATTGCGAATCCCGATGATCAATGAGCCGATGGTACGCTGCTGAATGCTATCTACCTGACTGTGATAGACCTGAACGGGGCTATTAAAGCCATCCAATAGTTCATATAAATCAGGCACCGATTTCGATTCACTGACATATTTCAATTTTAAAATCTGATGCGTACTCTCAGGCAAAATGGTTTGGCTCAACTCAAAGGGTAAATTCACCTGTTCAAAGTTGAGTAATTCCTGTGTGATTTGTTGTTGTGGATTGGAAAATACTGACCAGACTTGCCCAGCTTCAACGATTTTACCCTGATCAATCACAATCACTTGATCGCAAATTTCTTGGATGACCTGCATTTCATGGGTGATCAAGACAATGGTTAAACCAAGGTCACGGTTGATCTGTTTTAATAAGGACAGAATATTGGCGGTACTTTCAGGATCCAGTGCGGAAGTGGCTTCATCACAGAGCAGGATTTCAGGCTGAGAAACCAAGGCCCGCGCGATACCAACCCGTTGTTTCTGTCCACCAGACAGTTGAGCTGGGTAATCATTTCTCTTTGCTTCTAATCCCACCAACGCCAGTACCTCACTGACCTGTTGTTCAATCTCAGCTTTGTCATAACCCGCAATACGTAGCGGTAAAGCCACGTTTTCCCATACTGTTTTGGCAGACATCAAATTAAAATGCTGAAAAATCATGCCAATTTTCTGCCGAGTTTTGATCAACTCGGCATGGCTGAGTTCAGCAATATTTTGTTGATGAATCAGGATGCTGCCAGTATCAATTGACTCCAGTCCATTGAGGGTGCGGAGTAGGGAGGATTTACCCGCACCGCTTTTTCCAATAATCCCAACAATCTGTGCTTTGGGAATATCGAGATGAATGTCTTTTAAGGCATGTAAGCGTTGGCCCTGTACCTCATAAAACTTATTTAAACCGCGTATTTTCAGATGTGGGGCTGAAAAATCGACCTGTGAACCAAAACTCACCATCATCGTTCTCCTTATTTCCAACCAGGGAACCATAGCGTTGGACCAAAATCGCTATCCAAGGCCGCTTTCACTTTTGCTGAGTTTTGATAAATCTCGACAAACTTCTGTAGTTTGTTGTCTTTGTCCTGATAATCATCACGCACCACAAATAAAATCGCATAACGTTTATTGGTATTGTCATCAAACAATAAGGCACTTTCAGGATCAGCCGTTTTGGCTAAACGTAAGTAATGTGGATAGCCAAAAGCGAGATCAACATCATCAATAGCACGTGCAGTTTGAGGGCCTTCAACTTCGGTAAATTTCAGGTTCTTCGGATTTGCGGTAATGTCTTTGAGTGCAGAAAGGTGATTATTACTGTCTTTAAGTTCAATCAGCTTGGCTTGTTGTAAAAGCAGGAGTGCACGACCTTGATTGACAGGATCATTCGGAATCGCAACAGTTGCACCATTTGGCAGTTCATCAAAACTTTTATATTTTTTTGAATACAGTCCAACATGCGAAGCTGCACCCGCAGCAAATGACTTTAATTTAAAGCCAGTTTCTTTAATGGCATTATCTAAAAAGGGCTGATGCTGGAAAAAGTTCGCATCAATATCACCATGATTTAAGGTAATGTTAGGCGTATTCCAGTCGGAAAACTCAACCAATTTGACATTTAAACCTTGCTGTTTGGCTTCATCCGCTGCAATTTGCAGTGGGTGAGCAAAAGAAGGGCTAATTCCAATCACCAGTTCACTACTTTGGTTCTGTCTTTGTTTATTCCAAATCAATAAGGTAATAATCGCAACAACAACGACCAAGCCAATACCGAGCCATTTTTTAGAGGCTGTTTGAGCCATATATTTCTCCAATTCTTTATTTAGTTAAGCACTTAGGTTTTCAATTATTTTCAATTCGTTGCTATTTTTATATTTGCTACATCGGAACTGATCAGCAGGATGGCTGGCAGCTAAATGGTCCCCTTGGGCAAAAAGCTTATTGCGTAATGAACCTGTGGCATATTCAGTTTTATAACGTCCACGTTGCTGTAACTCAGGGATCACCAGTCGAATGAAATCATGGTGTGATTCAGGTGCAACCGTACGAGTTAGGTTAAAACCATCAATGCCAGTTTGATCGAGTAGTTCAATGAGATATTCAGCAACTTCAGCACCACTGCCAACAATAAGCGGATAACGTCCACCCAAAACATGCTGTGCTTTCAGATCATTTTTGCTGATGCGCTGTTCTTTAAACTTCTCATTAACGGAAGCAATGCTATTGCTCTTTTGATAGGGAATCGCTTCATCATCCTCAAACTTAGCAAGGTCGATGCCGACGGAACTGGCATAATGCGCTAATCCTGCTTCAGGGCTGGCATATTGACGATATTCAGCCAGTTTTTGCTGGGCAAGTTCATGTGTTTCAGCCACAACCACGGTAATGCCGACAAAGATTTTAATCGCATCTTGATCTCGACCTTGCTGTGTTGTTTGTAGACGTATTTTATTGACTTGTTGACGAATCTTTTCGGGTTGATCACCACCAATAAAAATACATTCGGCATGACGCGTGGCAAACTGTAGTCCTTTCGGTGAAGCACCTGCTTGGAAGAGTGTTGGGGTACGTTGAATCGAAGGCGCAACTTGAAACACACCTTGGCTTTGGTAATATTGACCTTGATGATTGATCAAGTGGACTTTATTGGGGTCAGTAAAAACACGCTGTTGCTTATCTTTCTTTAAGGCGTCATTTTCCCAGGAACCTTCCCAATATTGATAGCAAAGCTGTAAGAACTCCTCGGCCTGATCATAACGTGCATCATGATCTTTTAAGCCTTTTTGTCCAATCAGGCGTTCGGCACTGTCCAAATAGCCAGTGACAATATTCCAGCCCAAACGACCTTGGGTTAAATGATCAAGACTGGCAAAACGCCGTGCAAACTGGTAGGGCTGTTCGTAGCTGAGATTGACTGTGACACCAAAACTCAAATTTTGCGTGACCAAAGCCATGGCTGAAATCAGGGTAGAGGGATCATGGCTGGGTAACTGGATCGACTCTTTTAAGGTCAGATCAATCCCATTCTGATAGACATCATAAACACCTGTAATATCTGCAAGGAATAAGCCATCAAACAAACCTTGTTCTAAAGTTTGTGCCAATTCAGTCCAATAATTCAGTTCATTAAAGCGATGTGATTGATCACGCGGATGCGTCCATAAGCCATGATTTATATGACCGACGCAGTTCATATCAAAGGCGTTCAGTAAAATTTTCTTTGCAGTCGTTTGAGTCATTACAATGTCCCCCGACGTGGAGGCAGAATGCCATTCAACACATAATTACCGATGAAGTAATATTTCCAGCGTGCAGCATCATGCAAGGTGTGTACACGTGCATTACGCCAATGACGATCAAGACCATCAGCACGTTGACTGCCACGGCTGCCAGCTAATTCAATCAATTTCGATGATGCCTTTAATGCAGTTTCAGTACTATGCGCACGTACTTTTGCCACATCAATCGATGCTCTGGCTAATGTCTCAGGATTAAGATCCTGTTTGGCGATATCGACAGATCGAGCTGCTTGTTTAAGGAGTAATTCGCTGGCTTTAACATCGGTTGCCACACGACCCAGCTCAGATAGAGTTAAGGGATCTTGAGTGGCGGAATCAATATTGGCATCAATCCAAGGGCGGGCGACACGCACACGTTCTAGTGTTTCTTCAAAAGCTGCACGGGCAATGCCGACTTCAATCGCTGCATGCATGATTTGAGCAAATGGGCCAACCAAAGACAGTTGCTTAAACGCAGTATCAAAAGCAATCACATCCTCTTTGGCAACAAAGACCTGATTAAATTTGACTGTACCACTGCCTGTGGTACGTTGCCCAAAGCCAGACCAGTCATCAATCAGTTCTAAGCCTTCACTATCACGTTGCACAAAAGCCAGAAACTCATTACCCGTTTCATCCACCACTAAGGTTGGAATACGATGTGCAAACAGACTACCGGTGCAATAAAACTTTTCTCCTTGAATCAGATAACCGTTTTCGCTTGGAATTAAGGTGGTTTGTTTATGTGCGGAAGTGCGGGTTTTAAATTCCGCCAGCGCATTACCGAAACGTGCACCTTGTAATACTTCTTGATAGAGGCGTTTCTTTTGCGCTTCCGTACCAGTATTGCGTAATACTTCCAATGCATAAAAATGGTTTTGTGGAATCTGACCGATTGAACCATCCGCACCACTAAACAGCGCAATCACTTTAGCTACGGTTAGGCTGGAAACTTCTGCACCACCGTACTGTTTAGGTACGGTAATTGCCCATAAACCTGACTGGCTATACGCTTCGATTTCTGTAAAGGGCAAGTCCCGATTTGCATCGCGTTCCACCGCATTTTGTTTAAACTGCTGACTTAGTTGTGTGGCAATCTCCAATGCTTCTGCATCGCTTTGAATAATATGTGCCGCTTTTAAATGGGGCTTGGCAAAACCTTGTAATTCTTGATAAGAGGTCATGATGATTTGCTCCTTAAATCCAGGCATGGCGGGCAGGGTGTGTACCATTGAGGTAATAGTCACCAATGGCATGGAATTTCCAACGCACAGGATCGTGTAAGGTATGTACGCGAGCATTGCGCCAATGCTGATCAAGATTATGTTGGCTTAGGCTGGCACGACTTCCACCAAGTTCGAGTAATTTTTCTGAGATATGCAGGGCAGCATCATTGGCATAGATCTTTGCTTCTGCTACTAAAATAGAAGCGCGCGCGGCTTGTTCGGCAGAAATCTCAGTAAGTTGATCAAGTTCATCTAGATATTCTGCTGCCTCATCCAGTAATAAAATGGCTGCATCGAGCAGGATATTGAGCTTACCAACTTCTTGTAAGGTGTAATGTTCTTCACTGGCTTTTTCTACGCCTGCATCAATAATGGGGCGTGCTTTACGAATGCCGGATAAAGTGTCATCAAAAGCTGCTTCGGCGATGCCAACATCAATTGCAACCTGTAAAAGTTGTGAATAAGCACCGCGTACATTTGGGGTGTCGGCAATAATGCGTTCATCAAAAAATAGGGCCGGATCAACGACAACATTGCGTAGTTTTACTGTTCCACTGGCTGTAGTACGTTGACCAAAGCCATTCCAGTCATTAATCACTTCAACGCCCGAAGCATGTCGATCAACGATCGCCAATACGGTATAGTCATCTGGATGTAATGCGCGAATCGCTAACCAATCTGCAAAACTGGTTCCTGTAGAGTAAAATTTTTCCCCGTTTAAAAAGTATTGTCCATTTTCCAACGTTATCGTGGTTTGAATGGCTTTGGTATCTTTGGAGTTTTTTTCAGGCCCACCATTGGCAATGCGTTTGCCTGCCAGAATTTCAGAGTAGATAAACTGCTTTTGAGTCTCTGAACCGGTGATATTTATAAAATTGAGTAGTCCGAATTGGTTTTGTGGAATTTGACCTACATTGGCATCGGCTTTACTCAAAATACGAAACACATGGGCCAAACTCTTGTTGGAGACAAAAGCACCACCATATTGTTTTGGAATACGAATACCGCCTAAACCCTTTTGACTAAACTGATTGATTTGTTCCGTTGGCAAAATACGATTTTGGTCTCGTTTATTTCGTTCTTCTAATGCAAAGTCAGCAACTTGATAGGCAGCATTAAAGGTCTGCTGATCATTTAAAATCAGTTGTACTGGAGTTTGGATCACTGATGGATTACTGGACATGTAAACACCTCTAATAGATAAGAGGGACTTTACATAAAAATTACTTTTCAACTAAATTAGAAGTTTTGACTTAGATATCATAATAATTATTAAGCATTTTTTTTGAGAAAAAGCACATAAAAAGTAATATGGAATTTAATGGTAAAACAAATATTTAACTCTTTAAGACTTTTTCTTAATTCTTAAGGTCTATACATTTATGAAGTAAATGAATATTTTCACCTTAAAAACATATAAATATTTTTAGCCAAAATTTAAAAAAGATAGAGCAAAAACGACATTGTAATCATTCACTTTTACTTCTAAAGTATCAAAAAGCTTATGTTTGATCGAATAGAAAAATAAATTTGGAGTGTTTATGCGGGTTTTATACCAATTTCCTTTATCTCATTATTGTGAAAAAGCTCGCTGGTTGCTAGATCATAAAGAATTGGATTATGTGGCACATAATTTAATTCCGGGTTTTCATCGTGCGTTTACTTATTTGAAGTCTGGGCAAAACTATTTGCCGATGTTGAAGGACGATAAGCAGTGGATTGCAGATTCAACGCAAATCGCTCTGTACCTTGACAGTACATATCCTGAGCATGCCTTACTACGGCGTGATGAACAATTACGTGAACAAGCTATTGAAATAGATGCGCTTGCAAATGAATTGGGTATTCATGTACGTCGATGGTCATTGGCACAAGCACTTTCCACTAGTGACCATCCACTTGAAATTATGATGGGAGAGCAAGGTTATTTGCGTCAATTTGAGAAATTTTCAAAACCAATTCTTAAGAGTTTGGTGGCTTCAAATTATCAATTAAATCCAGAAAAAGTCGCCCATTCCAAAGTACGTATGACAGAGTTAATTACGGACTTAAATCAGCGTTTGATTGACAATCAAGGGCGTTATCTTGTGGGTGATCGTTTAGGATTGGCAGATATTTCCGTTTGTTCCATGCTTGCGCCATTGTTGGTGATTAAGGGAACGCCTTGGGAGTTGGAAAATGATGGCGTTGATCAATTTGGTGGAGAGTTAAAAGAATATTATGACTATTTGTTAGATCTTCCGATTGGACAATATGTACAACGCATTTACTCAACTGAACGTAATGCCCGTGTGGATTGGCGCGGTCTTTAACCTGTTTTTCAATTTAGATCTAATGATTAAACTGAACATAAAATGTTTGGTTTAATTGATTAGATGAACGATAAGAAGATGTACATATCTAATCAGGTCGAAATTTATCAAATTAATAAAAGAAGTAAGACAATCGGCTAATCAATAAAACACAATTGTATATATAATAATTCATACCGTACGAGTCGGTTTTAAGCTGTGATCCAGCTAAAAACATAAAAATAGAGGGAATACCATGAAAACATTGCAATTTATAGCAGATTGCCCTAAACATGGGTTAATTGATCATCCGCCTAATGAATGCTATATCACGCAAGAATATGTGGCTGCATTGTTATATAAACAATTAGAACAATACGGTTTTGATGCCCAACATATGCGCCATGAACATGAAAAAATTGAAGTGCGTATCGACAATCATCAGCTGCCACTTTCTATTCTGTGTTCACAGCAAGATTCTGAAGGCCATATTTTGTGTGAGATCACAGCAAATCCTCAGCAAGAACAAGCTTGGTTTGAAAAGATCGAGACACAAAGCATTATCCGTCAATTGGCCCAAGCTGTTGAAAATAGTTTAAAAGCTGAACATAGTTTTTCTAAATTTGTATGGAAAAGCTAAGTTAGTTTTCAACATGTCATCTTAAATGAAGTGATTTAACATCATGACCGTTTCGGTGTATGGTGTATATTTGCTTAAACGCTTTATTTGAGAGTATATGTGCATGATACAGGTCGATTTTTCTAAATTATCTCCCCAAATGGTTTGGCGACATTTTGAGACTTTGTGCACGATTCCTCGACCATCAAAACATGAACAACAATTACGACAGCATCTTAAAGATTGGGCGGAACAGCGCAACCTAGAAACCTATGTCGATGATATTGGTAATCTGATTATTCGAAAAGCTGCCACAGCTGGTAAAGAACAAGCTGCAGGTGTGATTTTGCAAGGGCATCTGGATATGGTGACTCAGGCAAATCGTGGTACGCAACATGACTTTTTTAAAGATCCGATTCGACCTGTATTAAAAGATGGCTGGTTGATTGCTGAAAATACCACGTTGGGTGCAGATAATGGTATCGGAGTTGCACTGGCGTTGGCGGTATTAGAATCAAATGATATTGCACATGGGCCGATTGAAGTACTTTTGACGATTGATGAAGAAGCGGGAATGAGCGGTGCTCGTTTACTTGAATCGGGTATTTTAACGGGGCAATGGTTATTTAATATTGATACCGAAGAATGGGGCGAACTCTATCTTGGTTGTGCTGGGAGTATTGATATTGAAGTACAACAGCCTATCCAATATCAAACAGCACCTAGTGATTTAATTTATGTGGATTTATTTGTGTCAGGCTTAAAAGGTGGTCACTCTGGTGTTGATATTCATCTTGGTCGTGGTAATGCCAACGTGATTTTAGCCAATTTCTTAAATGATTTTTTAACACAATCAAATGGTCGACTGGTTGAATTTGTCGGTGGAACAGCGCGCAATGCCATCCCACGTGAAGCGGTAGCAACCATTGCAATTAAAACAGAGCAATTAACTGAGTTAGAATATGCCGTTGCAGCTGTACAAAAAGAATGGCAAATAAAATTACAGGGCATTGATGATCAGTTACAAATCACCGTACAAGAAAATGTTAATCAGATAAATGAAGTTATTATCTTGCAACAGCAAAAAGCATGGTTACAAGCATTGGCAACTTGTCCATATGGTATTGCCCAGTGGAGTAGTGCTTTAGCTGATGTGGTTGAAACCTCAAATAATATCGGTGTGGTCAAATTGACTAAAGATGAGGCGAAGACTTTAATTATGGTTCGTTCTATGGTGAACCAAGAAGCACTAACATTTGCCCAGAATATCCAACAGCACTTTGCCAATTTTGAAATTCAGTCTGAGTTAACGCCGTTGGTGTCGGGTTGGACACCAAATCCAGATTCTGCTGCATTGAAATGCTTACAACAGGCTTATCAGAGCGCATTTGAAATTGAACCGAACTTGAAAGTGATTCATGCGGGCTTAGAGTGCGGCATTATTGCTGAACATTATCCAGATTTGCAGATGGTGTCTTTTGGCCCAGATATTCAAGGGGCACATGCGCCGGGTGAGCGGGTTAAAGTCGATACTGTAGAGAAATGCTGGAAGTTGTTGGTGACGGCTTTGGAATCTGTAAAATAAATTTTCATAGTAAAGAAGCTCTTTGTTGAGCTTCTTTCATCTGCTCGGCATTTATCATTTAATTTATAGGTGTTGTGATGATTCCGTAAGCATTGAAAATATCACGCCCTCCTTTGTTAGTTCTATACTATTTATTTCGAAGTTACCTATTTTGTATACTTCCAAAGTTTTGTTGAAAAGAAAATCTAACTTTTGAAAACTAGTTGAAGTAATAGAATTGCACGGTAATCCCCCTAAAAATAAAAACCTATTCTAGTGTAAGATAAATTGAATGCGAAAGGCTTTTGCTGCTTCACGCCAGCAACGAAATACCACCAATGACAGCGACCGGGTCAAAAAGTATTTGGCCCGGTTTGGCTTGAGTTGGGGTGATTTTTAATAATCATTCTGCGGAATTTAAATATTTTGTGCTATATTTAAGTTCATATATGAACTTTTAAGCTACATAAAGTGTCAGAAATAAACCATAAAAATAAGTTTTATCCACTTGATGGGCAATTATTTACCCAGCAGTTGGCTACATTGATCAAGCAAAAAAGACTTGAGAAACGGCTACGTCAAAGTGATTTAGCTAAAGCAATTTCTACTTCACTATCAACAGTTAAGCGTATTGAAAAAGGTGATCATTCAGTCGAATTTGGTGTAGTTATAAAAGCACTATGGTATTTGAATATTTTAACTGATTTACAAAAAAATCTTCCAGCAATAGAAAATAAAGAAAGCCAAAAAAGCCGAGTTCGTTTGGAACGAATAGATGAGGATGATTTTTAATGAAACAAACGATCTATTTATATATTCAGCTTCCTGATCAAACTGACTTTGTGACCCTTGGGCGTTTAACAGTAGAAAATGGTGTTGGGCAATTTGTTTATGCGCCGAGTTATCCGACAACTTGGGTGGTAGATGAGATCCACTATCCATGGCGAAAAGAACCTTATACGATCACCACTAATAACGGTATCCCAAATTTTGTCATGGATATTATGCCTGATGCGTGGGGGAAAGTAATTCTCAAACGAATTTATGCAAGAGAAAAAGATACACCTTGGTCGGACTTAGATTTTTTGATCAAAGCAAAAAATGCAGACCGTTTTGGGAATTTGTGTGTGGGTGAGATTAAAACAGTCACTCAAAAAGCAACTTTAGAAAATTTCCAGCACTTAGTTAAATTATCAGATTTTCTTGATTTTAGTGTTGCCATGCGAAAAGGCGAGGCGATTACACGAATCCAGTTGGCCATGGCGCAAACGACTTCATTAGGAGGGGCTAGACCTAAAATTACTTTGGTTGATCAAGATAAGTTGTATCTCGCTAAACCAAAAGATCGGGATGATTTGATTAATGTGCCGCAAGTTGAATTTGCCTGTTTAAGCTTTGCTGAAAAAAAGGGATTGGTTGTTGCTAAACATCAACTTATTCAAGTTTCTCAACAGAGTGAACAGAAAGATGTATTACTGTTAGAACGTTTTGACCGTATTTATGATTTACAAAGTCAAAAATTTAAACGCTTACCGATGTTAAGTGGTTTAACGTTACTGGATGCAGAATGGAATAGCACTAATCATGAACGCTGGTCATATCCACTTATGGCAAATGAAATGTATCGAAAAGGGATGTCACAACAGGATATACATGAATTATTTCGGCGGATGATTTTTAATATTTTGATTGGAAATGATGATGATCATCCTAAGAACCATGCTTTTATGTATCTAAATGGTCGTTGGCGAATTGCTCCATTGTTCGATATTGTGCCAAATCAGGAATATAAACCCCAAGGATTGAGTATGCAGATCGGTATTTATGGTACTCAAATGGGGCGAGAAAATGTATTAAGTATGGCAAATCAGTTCTTATTGAGTCCCGATCAAGCACAAATGATTTTAGATGAGATGATTGGGTGGGAAGCTGAGTTGATTCAGTATTATCGCGCTCAACTCGCACCCCATGATGCAGAAATTGTCATTTCTGCTATGGGCGTGAGTTATTTAAAAACTTAGATGTTATTTCGATTGTGGATCATCTTTTTTACGCTGCGATTGACTAGATAAAAACTCCAAGTTCCAAAGTTTTTCAGCATGTCGACCAATCCACCAAAATGAAGCCGCCAATATGATAAAGAAGATTGCTTTATGCATACCAACCCAAAAGAACTCAAAATACTTGGTGTAGAGGTTAATAAATAAGAAGGTGATACCAAAACCACGTGAGGTGGCATCATCATGTTTTAAGCCATAGACAATTGCGATAATGGCAATAAATGCGAATAGTACGCCCCAATGTAACAGCTCATATTGCTTGACGTTATACCAGCTACCCAAGTCACCATAATTGCCAAAGATCGAGAGAATCCATAAGGCAATAAATAGATAAAGCAGTCCCATGACATAAGTTGAATGGGCGAAGTCTCTAAAATGCCCATAACGTTTAAATAACAGGCTTAAGCCAATCAAGGCACCGCCAAAAAAGACAAAGCGTAAAGGGAAGTTCATGCCTAGGTAATAGGCACCCCAACCCGACATATAGCCTGTTTCTGTCCCAAACCATGAGCCGAGTGAAAGTAGAGAGAACACCCAGATCAGTTTAGAAGGAAACCAGAAGGCAAGTGCGGCATAAATAATGGTAGAGAGTAGGAATAACAAAGAGAAATGCCCACTACCAGTATCAATCGCTTGACCGAAATAGGCGACAGACGCTGCGGTAGAAAGCACGCCTGCGAAAATAATCGCTTCATTGCTAAATTGATGTAAGGGTTTGGTTTTACGTCGAAGATAGGCAAAGCTATAAAAGGCCGCCGCAACTGTAGCAAAAATCAGACAAGGAATGATTTTGGAATCGATAAAGATTTTTTCAATTAACTTCATCAAGTAATCATCAAGTGTGATGGCAGCTATTGCAATCACTGTGCAAATCATTGAAATCCAGAACGAATATTTTGCGAGTCGTTCCCAGTCAAAAGACCGAATCGAAAAACTCTGATTTAATTTATTGGCCACATCAGGCGTAATCGTGCCTTGTTGTTGCCAGTGCTCAATGGTTTGCTTTAAAAAAAGTCCCTGTTTTTTATTTAATTTCATTATTAAAGAACCTAAATGCCTGTACATCTATACTGATATAACAGACATTGGGTTCAAAAGACGTATATTTTTCTTAGTAATTTGTTGTTAAGTCTACAGTTTTAAAAAACGACTAATGACTTGACGCAACTGTTTTAGATAACCTGTAAAGAAATGATTGGCACCCGGCAGAATCGTGATGGGGTGTTTTTGTGGTTTTGCCCAAGCGATCATATCTGAGAGGAGGGTAATATCATCTTGCTCGCCGTGAACAAATAAAATATCACCATCAATTGCAGGGGTTTTATAATGACGTAAACCAACCACAGAACCTGTTGGTAGGCCGCAGAGCACTAATTGTTTTGGACGTAACTCTTCACTGAGTTGTGCTTGGCATTTAGCCAATACATGAGAACCGAAACTAAAGCCACCGGCATAAAAAGTTAAACCAGCATGTTTTGCACGGGCATATTCAATCACAGCCATAATATCATCAGTTTCGCCGTGACCTTGATCATGTGTACCTTCGCTACCCTGTAAACCACGGAAGCTAGGACGATAAACCACACATCCCATTTCATTAAAAATCTGAGCCAATAGGACAGGGACTTTATGATGAGGTGTTCCACCTTGTAAAGGATGTGGGTGGCAAACAACAGCAAAACCTGTGATTTCACCTTGGGGTTGATCTACAAACATTTCAATTTGACCAACAGGACCTTGGATGAATACTTGCTCAGACATAAGATACGCAATGGATAATGGAAGAATCCACTATTTTACCGATAATGAAGAATGAAAACACGAATTGGCATTAAAAATTATCAACTGTTATAGTTTCACCAAGTTAAATTTATTTTTGATTGATTATGCTTGCTTTAATTTCTCCAGCGAAAACACTTGATTACACAACAGCTCTGCCTACAGATACATATACACAGCCACGTTTATTAGAACAATCACAGCAGCTGATTGATGTATGTCGCAAGCTTTCTGCGAGTGAAATCGCATCTTTGATGACGGTTAGTGAGAAAATTGCCAATTTAAATGTAGAGCGTTTTCGCGACTGGAATGCAGATTTTGATTTTTCCAATGCGCGTCAAGCCTTGTTTGCATTTAAAGGTGATGTGTACACAGGTTTAGATGCTTATCACCTAAAAGACCAAGATATCAACTTCGCCCAACAGCATTTGCGTATGTTGTCTGGTCTTTATGGTTTATTACGTCCATTGGATTTGATGATGCCGTACCGTTTGGAAATGGGCACTAAATTAAAGAATAGCCGTGGTCATAATCTATATGAATTCTGGGGCAATATTATCACCGATCAAATTAACCAAGATTTAGCTGAAATTGATGCAAAAGTATTGGTAAATTTAGCTTCTGACGAATATTATAAATCTGTGAATGAAAAGAAAATTAAGGCAGAAATTGTTAAGCCTGTATTCTTGGATCAGAAGAATGGGAAATATAAAGTCATTAGTTTCTATGCGAAAAAAGCGCGTGGTCTAATGGCAAGGTACTTGATTGAAAATAAATTAAACCAAGTAGGACAATTAAAAGCATTTGATAGTGAAGGGTATTACTTTGATGCTGAAAGTTCATCGAATAAAGAGTTGGTCTTTAAGCGAGATGAACAGCACGCAGCTTAGTTTTGCCTTGGGCAGGGTGGGATGTTAACCAAAGAATATTTATTAAAACATGCGATATCGTCTGATCAAGTTTGTGTCAAAGGACACCTGACAGAACCTCGTAGCTATGGAGTATATGCATTGCCTTTAGATCGCGATGGTACTCGACGATTCAGATTTGGTAATCATCCTATGCGCCAACAGGAACTGAAACACGAGTTTGGTTCCTGTACCTTATATCAGCTTTTTCTAGAACGTAAAGATGCTGAATCATTGGCAAAATGGCTGAATAAAGAAATCCAATGAGGATGAGCAATGCAGCAATATTTAACCTTATTAGAAAAATCATGGTTTGAACTGCATCAGTATTATCATTTTTCTGAACCACAGAAAGTTTTTAATAAGTTAATTGCTGCCTATAGTGAAAAGCAGCGGGCTTATCATACTGTTCAGCATTTGTATGAATGTTTGGTTTTGTTTGAATCGATTCGACCAGATTTAAATGATGCGAATGCAGTTGAGTTAGCACTCTGGTTTCATGATGTGGTCTATGATCCGCAAGCAAAGGATAATGAATTGAAAAGTGCTGAGCTGCTTGAATATTATTTGGCTCAAGATTTATCAGTTGATATTGTTCAAAAGATAAAACGATGGATTATTGCGACGCAAAAGCATGAAGCAACGGATGAGCTAGATTTGCAATTTTTACTGGATATTGATTTGGCGATTCTAGCTGCTTCACCAGAGCGTTTTGATGAATACGAACAGCAGATTCAGCAAGAATTTGCTTGGGTAGATCCAGATATCTATTCTATTAAAAGAAAACAAGTCCTAGCACATTTCTATCAGACAGAACCGCTGTATCAAACTGAATATTTTCAACAGAATTTTGAGCGAAAGGCGAAAAGTAATTTAAAGAATTTAATAAAATAAATGATTAAAGTTCATTAGTTGAGTCAGTAAGTGAAAGATTTAACATTAGATATTGCAGAGGGAAAACTTAATATTCGTGTGGCTGCTTGGATAGAGCATGAAGATCAGATTTTGGTTTCTACCTTTCCTGATGGAAGTATTTCTTTAGTGGGTGGTCGATTAAAATTTTCAGAAACGACCCTAGAGGGAATTCAACGAGAAGTGCTTGAAGAAACAGGAGAGTATTTTAATTCGCCTGTGCTTTTTGCGATTGTTGAAAATTTTTTCTATGATCCCGTTGTGGGGCGACATTTTCATGAATTTCTTTATATTTATAAAGGCGATATTCAAACAAAAGCTTCTTATCTTGATGATGCGACTGAAGCTCAAGTGATTTCATGGATGCCAAAATGCGAGATGAAACGGCTAAAACCAGATGTTTTACATGATCTTGCTTTGCGATCAACTGAGCAAGTTATTCATCTTGTTAATCTGGAATCAAGATAAATCATAATTGCATTAAAAAAGGGAGCCAACAGCTCCCTTTACTTTTACTTATCTTACTTAAAGAAATAACCCGTTTCAGGCGAGCTGGCATTGGCCATACGCTTACGAGGCATACGACCCGCTAAAAACGCTTCACGACCTGCTTCAATTGCTTTCTTCATTGCAGAAGCCATTAAAATTGGATTTTGCGCAGCCGCAATCGCTGTATTCATTAATACGCCATCGCAACCCAATTCCATTGCAATCGCAGCATCACTCGCAGTACCAACACCTGCATCCACTAAAACAGGGACTTTGGCATTTTCTTTGATGATGGAAATGGTGTGTGGATTGAGAATACCGAGACCAGAACCAATTAAGCTACCCAAAGGCATGATCGCAACACAGCCCATGCTTTCAAGCTCTTGAGCGACAATCGGATCATCCGAGGTGTAAACCATGATTTCAAAACCATCATCGATCAAGGTTTGCGCTGCTTTAAGTGTTGCGGTCACATTCGGATATAGGGTTTTTTCATCACCAAGGACTTCTAACTTCACTAGATTGTGACCATCAAGCAGTTCACGAGCCAGCATACAGGTACGAATCGCGCTATCTGCATCAAAACAGCCAGCTGTATTCGGCAAAATCGTATATTTCTCAGGTGGAATCACTGAAAGCAGATTCGGCTGATCGGCATGTTGCCCGATATTTACTCGACGAATCGCCACGGTCACAATTTCTGCACCACTTGCTTGAATGGCTAAATCGGTTTCATTTAAATCTTTATATTTACCAGTTCCGACCAATAAACGAGATTGGAAGGTACGTGAACCAATAATTAAAGGGGAATCTTGCATGGGCTTACTCCATTTTTAGCCGATTAGCCGCCACCAACAGCTTGAATAATTTCAATACGATCTTCAGGAGCAATTGCAGTTTGCTCAAGTCTACTTTTCGGAATAATCTGTTGGTTCTTTTCTACAGCAAAACGCTTGCCTTCTAGGGCTAGGTCTTGAATGAGTTGCTGTAAATTTTCACATGACGTGTCTGTGGACTCGCCATTTAGATAGATGTGCATGATAAATCCTTATTTCGTATGCTTGATTGCTTGCCACGCAATTAACAGCCAGCTTGCAATCATAAAGGCACCGCCAATCGGCGTAATCGCACCTAATATTCTAGGTAAGCCGAGCGCCATAATGTACAACGAACCACAGAAAAAGAGGATGCCAATTTGCATCAAAATAAACGGAATTTTTATAGGAAAACTTGGTGTAGTTTTATTTAGTACACTCAGAATTAATAAGCCGAGGGCGTGATAGAAAAAATATTGGGTTGCTGTACCCCACCAAACGAGTTGCTCAGGTGATGCAAAAGATTTGAGTCCGTGTGCGCCAAACGCTCCGAGCATAACTGCAAGGGCAAGATTGATTGCAGAGATCGCTATCCACATAATGAAAATGGAACTAGAAATTTGATAAGCAACGTTAACATATTCGGGTGTTTAAACAAAGCCAGATACAACAAAAGGGCATGAAAGCCCTTGTGTTTGATTTAATCTTAACTCGCAGACATGGCGGTTTTGATTTTTTCCATTGCATTTTTTTCAAGCTGGCGAATACGTTCAGCAGAAACATTATATTCAGCAGCAAGTTCATGTAATGTAGATTTATCATCGTCTAACCAGCGACGCTGTAAAATATTACGAGAGCGATCATCTAATTGGTCCATCGCTTGATGTAATGCGGCCGTACTTTGTGCTTCATAATCTTCTTCTTCAGCTAGGCGTGCTGGATCGTAACGATTATCTTCTAAGTAAAGGGCTGGCGCAGTATGAGGTGTGTCATCGTCATCATCGCCTTGTGCTTCGAAAGCAGCATCATAGGCGGTCAATCGACCTTCCATTTCAAGTACTTGTTCTGCCGTGACGTTTAAATCATTCGCGATTGCTTGCGCTTCTTCTAAAGTCAGGCGTTTACTCGATTTCTTCAAACTACGTAAATTAAAGAACAATTTACGTTGTGCTTTGGTCGTCGCAATTTTGACAATACGCCAGTTACGAATGACATATTCGTGAATTTCGGCTTTAATCCAATGTACAGCAAATGAAACAAGGCGCACGCCCATATTGGGATCGAAGCGCTTAACTGCCTTCATGAGGCCTAAGTTGCCTTCTTGAATGAGATCACCTTGTGGTAATCCATAACCTGCATAACTTCTTGCAATATGTACAACAAAGCGTAGATGTGACATCACCAATAATTTGGCGGCATCAAGATCTTGGTCATAATAATAACGTTCAGCAAGTTCTTTTTCTTGCTCGGCCGTTAAAATTGGAATTTGATTGACAGTGCTGATATATGCACCGAGGTTTACACCAGGCGCAGACAATGACAGGGGCATCAATTGATTGCTGCTGTCAGTAGTCATGGAGTCTCCTTATAGGATGATATTTGAGTCAACAATTTCATCTTAATGCGAATGTTCTTCATCACTAAGGAAATTTGAGTATAGAAATGTAAATTTATCTTTACGAGTAACCAAGAGTTTAACAAAGAATAGCAGTTCCACAAGACCTAGATGGATTCAATCAGATAGTGAAACTCATTTTCTGAGATTTTTTTTGTTTGGCATTGCAGATTCTGAATTTGGCAATATCGTGTTACATCAATTTCACTGTGTGGATCAGAAGACTTTAACAGGTAGGTTTTTTTACCTGTTGCTTTTTTTAGTGCTCGTTTCAACATAAGTAATGGCATCGGGCAAGGTTGCCCTAAGGCGTCGATAACTTCAGCTGAATGAGTAGGTGAGATAGTCATAAAGGTTGGATATAGCTTATATCAGAATTTATCTCATTTGATTTTATATACGTAAAGGAAGTTCAACAAGTTATTTTTGGAGAACCGTGTTTCTGTAAAATAAACTAAATGATGAGTATAAACAGATAGAAGCATGGGAAATAACTTAAAATAAGTCTATTAATTGTCATAAACCCATGTTAAGCTCGATGCGTTTTAGGAAGTGTTTCATTTCGTTTTATCGTAAAAAACCCTATAACAAATGGATGTAACCGGAAATTGTTGATAGTTTTACAGAATGATTACAAGCTTTAAAATTATAAGATTTTAAAACCTTGTTGGCTCTGCTGTTTGCAACACCGGAAGGTCCTTATCTTTCAATATCTGAGGATTGACTTATGACAGCTCGTGAACAAGGCGTAGTAAAGTGGTTTAATGACACTAAAGGCTTTGGTTTTATTCAACGCAATGGCGGTGATGACGTTTTCGTTCATTTCCGTGCAATTGTTGGTGATGGTCACCGTTCTTTACGTGACGGTCAGCGTGTAGAATTTAGCGTAGTTCAAGGACAAAAAGGTTTCCAAGCTGAAAACGTTCAGCCGTTAGACTAATTTGTTGCTTTAACGCGATATAAAAACGCTCCAATGTTATTTGGGGCGTTTTTGTTTATAATAACGACTTTATTTTGGTCATTGATGGTTTGAGAGCATATATGACGTCTGGTTTTGAAACCTTAAAATTACATCCGCAGTTGAAAAAGGCGATTGATGCTTTGGGTTTTACTCAAATGACTCCAATTCAGCAAAAGGTTTTAAAATATACGCTAGCAGGGCATGATGCGATTGGTCGCGCACAAACAGGGACTGGTAAAACGGCTGCCTTTCTGATTAGTGTGATCAATGATTTGTTAAATAATCCGATTCAAGAACAACGCTTTCGTGGTGAGCCACGTGCTCTAATCTTGGCGCCTACTCGTGAGTTGGCTTTACAAATTGAAAGTGATGCAAAGTCGCTGACAAAGTTTTCTAACTTGCACCTTGTAACGTTGTTGGGTGGGGTTGACTTCGATAAACAGAAGAAAATGTTAGATCGAAACTTTGTTGATATTATTGTTGCGACCCCTGGACGCTTAATTGATTTTGTTGAGCAGAAAGAAGTGTGGCTGGATCGCATCGAGTTTTTAGTTATTGATGAAGCTGATCGATTATTGGATATGGGCTTTATTCCTTCGGTAAAGCGTATTGTTCGTTATTCTCCATCCAAAGAGCAACGTCAAACTTTAATGTTTTCTGCAACATTTAGCTATGATGTGCTGAATTTAGCTCGTCAATGGTTGTTTGAACCTGTTACTGTTGAAATTGAACCTGAGCAAAAAACGAATGTTGACGTTGAACAGCGTGTATATGTTGTTGCAAAAGAAGACAAGTATAAATTGTTGCAGGATATTCTACGTGATGAGCCGATTGATAAAGTCATGATTTTTGCGAATCGTCGAGATCAGGTTCGTCGTTTATATGATCATTTGAAACGTGATGGTTACAAAGTTGGGATGTTATCTGGTGAAATTGCACAAGATAAGCGTTTGAAAATGCTGGATCAATTTAAGCAAGGCAAACACAACATCATGATTGCAACAGATGTAGCTGGACGTGGTATTCATGTTGATGGTGTCTCACATGTTGTGAATTTTACGCTGCCAGAACAATCTGATGATTATGTGCATCGTATTGGTCGTACAGGTCGTGCAGGAGCTCAAGGGGTGAGCATTAGTTTCCTGTCTGAAGACGATGCGTTTTACTTACCTGAAATTGAAAAAGCAATTGGTAAAAAATTACCGCTTACGCGCCTTGAAGGTTACTGTTAAGGATTGAATTGGTTCTTTTTAGTATTTGATGTCTAAGCATGAAATAATTAGAGGCTAAATCATTATTGGATTTAGCCTTTTTTATTGTTAAATGTGTTGTGATACGCAAATTACACAAAAGATTCAGGTTTTTTTTTCAAATCCTGTGATTAGTTGCTGAATTGAAATAAATCAACATGTAGAATATGGCGCATTACCTGGGAGGATATTATGGCTCTAATCTCGATGCGCCAGCTCTTGGATCACGCTGCAGAACACAACTACGGCGTACCAGCGTTTAACGTAAACAACTTAGAACAAATGCGCGCAATTATGCTAGCTGCAGATGCGACGAATTCACCTGTAATCGTACAAGCTTCGGCGGGTGCGCGTAAATATGCAGGTGCACCTTTTTTACGTCATCTTATTTTAGCTGCAATTGAAGAATGGCCACATATTCCAGTGGTAATGCATCAAGATCATGGTACTAGCCCTGATGTTTGTCAGCGTTCAATTCAATTGGGTTTTAGCTCTGTGATGATGGACGGTTCATTGGGTGCTGATGGTAAGACACCTACATCATATGATTATAATGTTGATGTAACTCGTCGTGTTGTTGCTATGGCGCATGCGTGTGGCGTTTCAGTTGAAGGTGAAATTGGTTGCTTAGGTAGCCTTGAAACTGGTTTGGCTGGCGAAGAAGATGGTGTGGGTGCAGAGGGTGTGCTTGATCATTCTCAATTGCTTACCTCGGTAGAAGAAGCGACCCAATTTGTTGCGGATACTAACGTTGATGCTTTAGCGATTGCAGTTGGTACTTCTCACGGAGCGTACAAGTTTACTCGTCCACCTACAGGCGATATTTTGGCGATTGATCGTATTAAAGAAATCCATGCTGCATTACCAAATACACATCTTGTAATGCATGGTTCAAGCTCAGTACCACAAGAGTGGTTGGCTGTAATTAACCAATATGGTGGTGATATTAAAGAAACTTATGGTGTGCCTGTAGATCAGCTTGTAGAAGCGATTAAACATGGCGTACGTAAGATTAACATTGATACCGATTTGCGTTTAGCTTCTACTGGTGCGATGCGTCGTATGATGGCTGAAAAACCAAGTGAATTTGATCCACGCAAATTCTTTGGTGAAACCGTTGAGGCAATGAAAGATATCTGTGTTGCTCGTTATGAAGCCTTTGGTACAGCAGGTAATGCAGATAAGATTCGCCCGATCTCTCTAGAGAAAATGGTTGATCGTTACAAATAATTTTGGTGCATAAAAATAGCGGCATTTGCCGCTATTTTTTTGGTTAAATTATTTTTGCGCTGCTTTTGAGTCCATATTTACATCTTTGATTTCAACGTAGGCATTAGCGCGTAGTTCGCGAGTCCAACTATCTACTTCCGTTTCAAATTGACGCTCACCTAAGATTTGGCGTGTCATACGTTCTTGCGCTTCTTTGGTCATATCTTGTTGGCGTGTATCTGTTACTTCTAAAATATGCCAACCAAATTGACTTTGGAATGGTTCGCTGAGCTGGCCAACAGGTATTTCCTTCATTACTTTTTCAAACTCAGGCACCATTACACCAGCATTGACCCAGCCTAAGTTGCCGCCATCACGAGCAGAACCTGGATCATTCGAGAAGGTAGCTGCTAAAGTTGCGAAGTCTTCACCTGCTTTAATTCGGTTGTATAAGCTATCAATCATTTGTTTAGCGCGATCAGAGCTTACAACTTCAGATGTTTGGATCAAAATGTGACGTGTTTTATATTGTGGAACAAGTGCACGTTGATCATTCTGTTTACGTTCAAGTAATTTTAATACATGCGTTCCATCACGAACATTGACTAAGCCAGTGGTTTGTCCTACTTGTAGTGGAGTGACGCGAGCAGCAAGTTCGGTTGGGATTTCAGATAAAGCACGGAAGCCCATATCTGCGCCATCAACTGTTACTGTTCCTGTCGATAATTTACTGCTGATTGCCTTAGGATCGTTACTTGTAGCAAGAGATCGTCTGACTTCTTCTGCAACTTTTTGTACTTCATTATTGTCCGTACCAGAAATACGCATATGAAGAACATGAACTTGTGTTCCTAAAGCTGCTTGACCTTCAGGTGATTTTAGGAAGTTTTCAACATCGTGATCACTGATTTTAATACGTGACATCACTTGTTGTTGACGAAGACGACCAATTGCAAGGTCTTCTGCAATTCGGTTTCTTAGATTTTCATAAGTGCCTGGTGCAATAGCATCTAACTTTTGTTGAAATGCGGATAATGAATTACTACCTGATTGATTGGCGACTCTTAATACCGCCGCATTTAAGCTATTTTCATCAGGTTTGATGCCATAACGTTTTACTTGTTCTAATTGAGCTTGGCGAATAATCAGTTGATCCAAAACCTGCATTTGTAAGTATTGCTTTGGAGGGACAGTTTGATTTTGAGCCTTGAGTTGGTGTTCAGCCTCAGCAATTCCTTGTACTAAGTCGCTTTTAAGAATGACACTACTATCTACAATTGCGACAACCTCATCCGCAGGTTGAGCAAAGCTATGCATTGATGAAGAAATTAGGGCTGCTAGAACAGTGGCTCTAAAGATATGTTGAAAATGTTTTATCTTCATTAACGTTGTGTCCAAGATTGATTAGTTTTGTTGAAACCTAAAACTCTATTCTCAAGCAGAGAAGATAGTTTGGTATTTAAAGCGCCTAAACCTTTCAGCGTAACTTCGGCCATAACGGCATTCTTCTTACGTACATCAGGAGAGTTTGGATCATCCAGATCGTTATAGTAAGAGCGACCGTATACTGAAACAGCCCAGCAGCAAGATTCGTAATTGACGCCCAATAAATACTCACGCATGAGGTTATTGTCAAGGTCATACTGAGCATGACCCATAATACGCCAATTATCTTTTACGGGTTGTATAAAGGATGCAACAACTTGATCGTAGGCATTTTGTCGGTCTTTGATATCTTTGCGGTAAAAATAACCAACATTATAAAGATTGCCTTTATCGCCAGTATAATATGCTTGAAAATCACGTTGCGCATTATCGCCATTCGACATCCATGCAGAGTTGGCGCTAATGGTAAAGTTTTGATTAAGTTGGCTAGTCAAATTGACTACAGGCCCAGTACGTCGCTGTGTATCAAATTCATCAAGTTGTTCGTTGAGGCTGACTCGACGATCATTAAAATAATAACTTTGTCCGACGCTGGCTTTGATACGCTCTAAGCCTTCAGTATCTAAGAGGCTATAAGTTACACCTAGTGACAGGAAGTTATTGTCATCTAAACGGTCGTGTCCATAAAAGCGATATGGATTAAATAATTGATCGTAATTGATCGATGCTGTTGTGGAATCAAAGTTTGGATGATCATCCTGTTTTCGATATGGTGAATAAGCATAAAAAGCACGTGGAGAAATACTTTGTAAGTACTTACCATCTTTTTCAAAAGTTAAACCTGTAGCCAATGTAAATTGAGGTACCACAACTGATTTTTCTAAATCATTAGAACTACGATCTTGTTGAGAGTCTTGATCGTAGAATGTATTGATACTACGTACAGAAGCCTCTGGAATAACATAGAACCATGATGGAGTAATATGATTGTATCGTACAGCAAATTGATTGTAGATACGTGTACCACTTGATTCTAAGGCAGATCCATCATTGATGGATTTTTTGAAATACGCAGTATCATTATTAAATTCATACTGTAATCCTTGTGGGTTACCTGCGACATAATTTAATAAGAATTGAGGTAATCGTGCATAAGGTTTGTCTTTGTCATCGATTTCTTTATCAAGTGTTTGGAAATCTTCAACTTTTAATTGTGCTCTTAGACCAGGGATGCCATTTCGATAATTAAGCTCCCATGCTCGGCGCAAGTTTAAATCGGTTCTTGTGTTTGGGTTGTTATTAAAGTCAGAAAAATATTCTTTATCTGATGCGTAATTGTATTCTAGATTGGTAGACCACTGATCATCAATTCTCCAGTTGTGGATAAAATGTAGATCGGAACGATTTTTTCTATTTTCGTACTCTTTATCATTCTGTATATATCCACCCCAGATTTGACCTGAACCAAAGTTTTCAGTCATGTAGCGATATTCAGCATCTAGCTTGGCACCACGGTTACTCATAAAGCTAGGTGTAAGCGTAAGATCATAATTAGGGGCTAGATTGAGATAAATGGGTACTGACAGTTGTGCGCCACCATCACTACTATAGCCAAAATTTGGACTGAGCATCCCTGTGGTGCGGCGATCATCGATTGGGAAGTTGAAATAAGGAACGGCAATCACGGGTACATTTTTGACATACAGCTTGGTGCCGCGAGTAACGCCGCGACCAGTATCTTGATTGAGTTCAATTTCTTTGGCTTGAATTTTCCAAGCCGGTTTTTGCTCTGGAGGGCATGCTGTATAGCTTGCATCCTTTAAAACGAGTAGATTTTCGTTTTTCCGCAATATTTGATTGGCTTGCCCGTGCGCATGTTGTTGCTCAGCAATATAGAAGCTGTTATTTAAATCGCCTGTTTGGGTCTTTAGATTATAGTTAATTTGGTCACTTTGGGTGAGTAACCCAGATTGAGCAAGTTGAACTCGACCTTGAGCATTTGCATGAGTTTGTGTGGAGTCAATCGTGACTTGGTCAGCGCGAATGGTGCGGCCTTCTTGGTCAATTACTACATTGCCTTGTAAAATTGAATCACCGTTCGGGTTGTAGTGACCATAATCTGCTGTGATAACAGACGTGGTGCTGTTTGCATCAGCTGGCTTGGTTGCAGGATTAATTGGAGTAATCCATGTACCTTGACAGAAGGACGAACTCAAATGCTGATTGTTACGCAGTTGAGCTTCTGGTGCGGTTTTATCTACATAATATTGTTGAAAAAAATGTTCACCAGCATAACTTTCCTGATCTGGTTTTACTTGATTTTTTTCGGCGATAGCCTTGAGTTTAGCATTGTCTAGTGTAGAGACATGAGACGTGGTGGAAGCCGCGAAACCTGTTTGAATCGTGCCGCCACACAAGAGTGTCAAAATAGCTGTTGCTAAAGGATTAAATTTAAACTGATGTTTCATTGTCTCATTAACCAGTATGCTAATTCACAATTAATTATTGTCGCATCATAGAGAAAAAGTTGATAAGTGGCTACACTTAAGCTCTCAAAATCTCAGCTAGTTTTAGATTTTATTGCAAATGAATACACAACGTGAACAATTGATACAAACTTGGTTGCAAGCCACTCTACAATCTGATCAATTTGAGATCAGCTTTTTGGCAGGGGATGCAAGCTTTCGTCGCTATGCGCGAATAAATTTACAAAACAAAACATATATGCTTATGGATGCACCTCCTGAAAAAGAAGATTGTACGCCATTCGTGACAATTGATGAGTTTTTTGATCAGCATGGTGTGCGCGTGCCGCATATTATTGCCAAAGATTTGGAAAATGGCTTTTTATTGTTAGAGGATTTTGGTGATGTAGTTCTATCGACGTTGCTCAATGATGCAACAGTGGATCAATATTATGCGCAGAGTTTTAAACAACTAATCGAATTGCAAAAGATTAATGGTCATGAGTTGTTGCCAGTTTATTCTTATGAAAAATTAATGACAGAAATGCGGTTGTTAACCGATTGGATGTTACCTTCGTTAAAAATTCAACCAACAGAGCAACAGCTTGAAACCATAGAACAAGCATTCGATTTTCTTGCAATTGAAGCTTTAAGTCAGCCGCAAGTGATTGTTCATCGTGATTTTCATAGTCGTAATTTGATGAAAATTGATAATGAACAAGAGCTGGGTGTCATTGATTTTCAAGATGCTGTAATTGGTGCAGATACTTATGATCTAATTTCAATTACACGTGATGCCTATGTTCAATGGAATGCGGCGCGCGTACACGAATGGTTTAATGTATTTTATGAGTTGTTGCCAGACGCAGCGAAAGTAAATCGTAGTTTTGAACAATTCAAGCGTGATGCTGATTTGATGGCGATTCAACGTCATTTAAAAATATTGGGCATCTTTGTGCGTTTATATGAGCGTGATGGTAAATCGGGCTATCTAAAGGATTTACCACGGGTAATGTGGTATTTGCTTGAAGAAAGTCAAGGTTATGATGAGTTAAATGACTTTATGCATTTTATACGTGAAACGGTTATGCCAAAGTTCATATTGAAATATGGCGAATATGAGGTTGCTGCTTAATGAAAGCGATGATTCTGGCGGCTGGTCTAGGTAATCGTATGCGACCACTTACATTACATACACCAAAGCCCTTGCTTGAAGTGGGAGGGAAACCGCTCATTGTTTGGCATATTGAAAAATTGCAGAAAGTCGGTGTAAAAGAGATTGTAATCAATACCGCTTGGCTGGGTGAAAAGCTTGTAGCTGCTTTAGGTGATGGAACTCAATTCGGCGTAAATATTTTGTGGTCGCACGAGGGGGAAGGTTTAGAGACAGCAGGTGGTATTATTAATGCTTTACCTTTGCTTGGTGATCAACCATTCATTCTTGTAAATGGTGACGTTTGGACAACAATGGACTTCGCATCATTGCTGGATGTTAAATTAGGGACTAAACAGGCACATTTGGTTTTGGTTGATAATCCACCACAGCATTTAAAGGGTGATTTTATTCTGTCAAACAATATGGCCTATACTTTTGATCAAGAGCAATGTGGTGAAGCGCTAACATATAGTGGCGTTGCGGTGTTGGCACCTCAGATGTTTATCGGCTTAGAGAGTGGTAAGCGTCCATTGGCTCCATTATTGAAAGAAGCGATGTTAGAACAGCAGGTTTCAGCTGAAAAAATGCAAGGAATTTGGGTGGATGTCGGTACTCCTGAGCGTTTGCAGCAGTTAGATCAACAGATACAACAAGGTGCGTTTGCTTAGCGTTAATAGCAAACCCTATTAAAAAACTTAATAGTTTGTGCAGTTTATCGTGTTTGTTCATGTTTAACTGCATAATCGTTCAACAAGTCCTACTGTGTCTTGTGACAGAAATAGGTATACTGCACAGCAAATTTATCGAGATGTCGCACTGTTATGCATCCTTTTTTTCAAGAATTAAAGCAAGGAAGTCAAGCCTTAGGTTTAAGTCTAAGCGAAGAAGCCTTAACACTTTTGTTGAAATATCAAGATGCTTTGGTGTTGTGGAATAAGGCATATAATTTAACAGCCATTCGTGAACCCAAAGAAATGTTGGTTAAACATTTATTAGATAGTTTAAGTATCTTAAATGATTTACCTGCTGGGCGTTTACTTGATGTTGGCACAGGTGGTGGCATGCCGGGCATGATCATTGCATTATGTCAACCAGAACGTGACTGTGTACTGCTAGATTCAAATGGGAAAAAAATTCGGTTTTTGAAGCAATTTATTGCAGATTTAAAGCTCAAAAATGTAATTGCAGTGCAAACACGAGTAGAAAGCGAAGATAGTATATCTGAGCTCGGTCATTTCGATGTCATTACAAGCCGTGCCTTTGCATCTCTGACAGATTTTGTGAATGCTGCACAGCCTTATATGCATGATCAAAGCATTATTGCAGCGATGAAAGGTCTCATTCCTGAGGATGAGGTGGAGCAGATGAAGGATGAGTATTCTTGTAAAATCATTGAACTTCGTGTGCCAAGATTAGATGAGCAACGTCATTTACTGTTACTTCAACGTATTCAATAAAAAATATTAAGGGTAGTTATGGCTCAGATTATAGCAATTGCAAACCAAAAAGGTGGTGTAGGGAAAACCACGACAGCGGTAAATCTTGCTGCTTCTTTGGCGATCTTGAAAAAACGTGTCTTGTTAGTCGATATGGACTCCCAAGGGAATGCGACGATGGGGTCTGGCATTCAAAAAAATGATTTACTTTATACAGTGGCAGACGTGCTTTTAGGTGAGGTACCAATCGAGACTGCAATACAAAAAGCTGAAGTTGGTTACAAAGTCTTGGGAGCAAACCGTGAACTTGCTGGTGTTGAGCTTACTATTGCCGAACAGGATGGTCGTGAGTTTATTCTAAAAAACGCGCTGCAAGAAATTGATGCATCATTTGACTATATTATTGTGGATTGTGCTCCGAGTTTAAGTCTGATCACTGTGAATGCTTTGGCTGCCGTAAATGGTGTGATCATTCCAATGCAATGTGAATATTATGCTTTGGAAGGATTGGCTGACTTAACCCAAACAATTGATCGTATACAAAAAGCATTGAATCCAAACTTGGAAATTGTTGGTGTATTACGTACCATGTATGATGCTCGTAATGCGTTGACACGTGATGTATCTGCTGAATTAGACCAATATTTTGGCAAGAAGTTATACGAAACTGTTATCCCCCGGAATATTCGATTGGCTGAAGCACCTGCACATGGTTTGCCTGTCATTTATTTTGAGAAGAGCTCAAAAGGTGCGGTTGCCTATTTGAATTTGGCCGCGGAAATGTTGAAGAAAAGTAAAGTCAAAAAAGGAAGTGCTGTATGAGCATCAAAAAACGCGGATTGGCTAAAGGTCGTGGTTTAGATGCGCTATTAGGTTCAATTCAGAAAGAGAAATTGCAACTTGAAGCACAAGCCTTGGATCATGGTCAACTCAAGCAAATTGATGTGAACTTATTAAAACGTGGTGAATATCAGCCTCGTCGTTTTATTCAAGAACAAGATTTACAAGAGCTTGCATCATCAATTGAAAAGCATGGCGTGATGCAACCCATCGTTATTCGTCCTGTAGATGATGAACAGTTTCCATATGAAATTATTGCGGGTGAACGTCGTTGGCGTGCTGCACAATTAGCGGGACTAACTGAAATTCCTGCAATTGTTCGTGAACTCAATGATCAGGTAGCGATTGCATTAGCATTAATTGAGAATATTCAACGCCAAGATTTAAATCCGATTGATCAGGCACTTGCATTACAACGTTTTCACGATGAATTTGGATTGAGTCATCAAGAAATTGCAGAGACAGTTGGTAAAGCTCGAACAACAGTAAGTAATTTGTTACGTCTATTAAGTTTGGCTGATCCAATTAAAGATTTCATGCAGCAAGGTCAAATCGATATGGGGCATGCACGTGCGATTTTGAGCTTAAAAGCAAAAGATCAAATGGACGTGGCAAAGATCGTTATTGAAAAGAGTTTATCGGTACGTCAAACTGAACAGTTAGTACGTGAGTGGAATGAACCAAAGCCTGAAAAGGAGAAAGTACAAGTTTCTCCAGATATTGAACAATTGACCCAAAAGCTGTCAGAGCGTTTTGGTGCAAATGTGAAAATTGATCATAATCAAAAAGGTAAAGGGAAAATGGTCATTCATTATCACTCATTGGATGAGTTGGATGGGATTTTAAATATTTGTTTACCTAACTGAACTTATAACATTGAGAAACCATCCTTTTATAATTTTTTAAATATTATTGGGGAATGATATGTGGGAACTTGTGAAAGCAGGCGGCTGGTTGATGCTGCCGCTTATTCTCTCATCAATTTTTACGGTTGCAATTATTATCGAGCGTTATATTCGTCTTAAACGCTCACAAGTTTTACCGCAAGCATTGTTGGTTAAAGGTGCCGATGTAGAGAATGTTATCTCGACTCTTGAACAGCCTGAAATAAATCATAGTGCTTTGGGACGAATTCTAAAGGCTGGATATGATCATCAGGATCAGGGGGAGCAGTTTGCTCGTGCTCAAATGGAAGCTACTGCTTCAGAAGAAATAACCCATCTTGAAAAAAACATAAATTTTTTAGGTACCTTAGGTGCAATTGCGCCACTACTTGGACTGCTGGGTACTGTTCTTGGGATTATTGAGGCGTTCTTGGTGGTTGATGTTGGGTCGGCTGGTAATGCAAGTATGATGATGCCAGGAATTTCTACGGCTTTGATTACTACAGCTGTCGGGATGTTGATTGCAATTCCAGCAATGATTGCTTACCGTTATTTTCAGCGAGTCGTTCATGAGTACGTGGCTGAGTTAGAACAGCAGTCAACATTGTTTCATGCGGCGCTTTTCCATAAAAAGACCCCACATGTTCAAGAACATCGTCGCGCCAGTTGAACGTAGGTGTGATGATGAAATTTAAACGCGCTCAAGTTGATGATATTCATATAAATTTGACACCTATGATCGACTGTATGTTGTTTATTTTGGTGTTTCTACTACTTTCTACCACCTTTAGTCAGCAAAGTCGCATAAACTTGACGTTGCCTGATGCTCAGGGTGTACCACCGAAACAATTCGATCACAAAATTGAAATAATGGTAGACTCAAAAGGGCATTATTCTGTGAACGGTCAAGCGATGGCAAGTAAGGAAGTTACTGATCTAAGCACAGCGATCAAACAGATTGCACAAGATCGTCGTGATTTTATGTTCGTGATTGCTGCTGATGCCAATGCTGCACATCAAGATGTTATTCGTGTGATGGATGTGGCTGGTCAGCTCGGTTTAGTCAATGTCAACATTAGCACTAAAGTTCCAACAAGAGGTTTTACTGAGTGAATCAAGATTTTAAGATCTATTTACGTCTTTTAGCTTATTTAAAATCTTATTGGGGCGTTGCCTTATTGGTGTTGATTGGCTTTAGTATTAATGCGGCTACAGAAGTTTCTGTTGCTAAATTACTTAAATTTATTATTGATGCCATTCAAGAGGGTAGTAGAGAAAATTTAAATTGGTTTCCAGCCTTAATCGTACTGCTCATGTTCTTTCGTGGTATTGGCCTGTTTCTGGGGGGGTACTTCACAGCTGTGATTTCCCGTCGGCTCGTGTTTAGTATCCGTCAAGAAGTGTATGCAAAATTGCTTAGATTGCCTTCTCAATATTACCTTGATAATACATCTGGCCACATCAGTTCAAAATTGATGTATAACGTTCAGCAGTTAACCGCAGCTTCATCAGATTCACTACAAACCTTGGTTAAAGATGGCTTAATCGTTATTGGATTGTTAAGCTATCTCTTCTATACCAATTGGCGATTAACGCTTTGTATCATTGTATTTATGCCTGTGATTGGGGTTTTGGTGAGAGTTGCAGCAAAACGTATGCGCAAGCTCTCAGTTCAAGTACAAAACACCATGGGTGATGTTAACCATGTGGTTCAAGAAACTATTAATGGTAATTCTGTAGTGAAAAGTTTCACTGGTGAAGCTTTTGAACAACAACGTTTTTATAAATCGTCTGAAGAAAATTTACGTCGCGGTTTGAAAATGGTAATTGTTCAGAATATTAATAGCCCGGTGGTACAGTTGATTTTATCCTGTGCGATGGCAGTCATTCTTTGGTTAGCATTACGCCCACAGGTGTTAGGTGACACATCTGCAGGTGAATTTGTTGCTTATATTACGGCAGCAGGTTTGATTTCAAAGCCAATCAAAAACTTGACTGATATCAATGAGAAATTACAACGTGGTTTAGCAGCTGCACATTCAGTTTTCGAGTTACTAGATTTACCAGAAGAAGAAAATAAGGGGCAATTAAAACCTGCACTCAAAGGCAGTATTCGCTTTGAACGCGCTAATCTTCAGTACTCTGATGGTACTCATGCGATTAAAGATTTCTCATTGGATATAAAAGCAGGGCAAACGATTGCATTAGTGGGTCGTTCGGGCGCAGGTAAAACGTCGTTAGTGAATATGCTGCCGCGATTCCAAGAGTTGAGTAGTGGTGAAATCTATTTGGATAATATAGCAATTGATCAAATAGAGCTTTTATCACTACGATCTCAAATCGCAATGGTTAATCAACAGGTAGTACTGTTTAACCGTTCGGTACGCGATAATATTGCTTACGGTCAATTACAAAATGCGAGTGATGAACAGGTGATTGCTGCCGCGAAAGCAGCTTATGCACATGAATTTATTATGGCATTACCGCAAGGTTATGACACGGTTCTAGGGGCGCAAGGTTTAAGCCTTTCAGGTGGCCAGCGTCAACGTATCGCGATTGCACGTGCGATACTAAAGGACTCACCAATTTTAATTTTAGATGAAGCGACCAGTGCTTTGGATAATGAGTCTGAATATTTTATTCAGCGTGCGTTTGATGAGGCGATGCAAGGTAGAACAACAATTGTAATCGCACACCGACTTTCAACTGTTGAGAATGCTGATTTGATCGTTGTCATGGACAAAGGACAAATCATAGAGCAAGGAACTCATGCTGAGTTGTTAGCAAAACACGGGATGTACTATCAACTTCATCAACGTAACTTTGAGGAAGAATAAGTATGTCGATGGCGCAACGCATACAAGATGCTTGGAACCAACAAGCCTCATGGTTAATTGTTTTGCGTCCATTGTCATGGCTCTATCGATTCGGCTTTTGCTTAAATCAAGCTTTGTATACTTTAGGTTTGAAGAAAGTATACAAGGCCCCTATACCAGTGATGGTGATTGGTAATATTACCGTGGGTGGTAGTGGTAAAACACCACTCTTGATTGAGTTGGTAAAGTATTTACAGCGACATGGTGTACGAGTTGGTGTGATTAGTCGAGGGTATGGTGGTCAGGGACCTTTTCCAGCAATTGTTGAACAACACGCTACACCTTCAAAAGTGGGTGATGAACCTTGTTTGATTGTTCAATCAACTCAGGTACCTATGGCTGTTGGCCCTAATCGTCAAGCTTCTATTGAGTTGCTATTAAAAACAGCTCAGTTGGATTTGGTTATCAGTGATGATGGTTTGCAGCATTGGGCTTTAGCACGTCAAATTGAATGGATCGTTTTAGATCAAAATCGTGGTTTAGGTAATGAAAAATTATTGCCAGAGGGCTATTTGCGCGAACCCAAATCGAGATTGCAAAACAGTACTGTGATTCAACATACTAAAAATGCTGATTCTAAGCTAAATATGCATTTAGGTCTTGGTGACCCATATTTACTAAACTCGGATCTCCAGGCGGATTGGTTTGATCCAAATCAATATTTTAATGCGGTTGTGGGGATTGGTTTTCCACAGCGCTTTTATCAAACGTTGAAAGGTTTGGGTGTTCATCAATTTCAAGCGCATGAGTTTCCTGATCATCATGATTACGAAATTATAGATTTAATGTTTGATTCAGAAGATGCCATTATTACCACTGAAAAAGATGCGGTAAAATTTAAACAACTATTGGAACAGCATCCAGAGTTTAATACAGCTATTTGGGTTGTACCCGTTAAAGCTGTTCTATCATCAGATTGCTACGACTTGTTAAAGCAACAATTGCAACAAGTTGGTATTCAGTTTTCTTAGAGAAAGACCATGAAACATATTGTTATACCTGCGCGTTTTGCCAGCTCACGTTTACCTGCGAAACCACTTTTGTTGATTCATGGTCGTCCAATGATTCTACGAGTAGTCGATCAGGCTAGAAAGGTCGGTGGTTTTGATGATCTATGTGTAGCAACTGACGATCCTCGTATTGCTGAGGTATGTCGTGCTGAAGACGTGGATGTGGTTTTGACGAGCGCTGATCATCCATCTGGTACAGATCGTTTAAGTGAGGTTGCACGTATCAAAGGATGGGCGGAAGACGATATTATTGTGAATGTTCAAGGCGATGAACCTTTACTTCCGGCGCTACTTGTTAAACAAGTGGCACAATTGCTTGTGGATAATCCTCAATGTTCAATGTCAACTTTGTGTGAGCCGATTATTCATTTAGATGAGTTCCAGCGCGATAGTATTGTTAAAGTTGTGATGTCGAATCGAAATGAAGCGCTTTATTTTAGCCGAGCAACGATTCCTTATGATCGTGATGGTGCTAAACAAGATGAGGTTAAGCTACATAGTCAAGCCTATCGCCATCTAGGTCTGTATGCATATCGAGTTAAATTATTACAAGAGTATGTAACATGGCCACAAGGTAAATTGGAAGTTCTGGAGAGCTTAGAACAGTTGCGTGTTTTAGAGAATGGTCATCGCATTGCGATTGCTGTAGCTCAAGCTAATCTTCCACCAGGTGTTGATACACAAGTAGATTTGGATCGACTTAATGCAATGCCAATAAGCGCGTTTGAGTAATATGATTGAAGATACGCAAGCAACGATGATCTATCCATGGCATCAGCAAACATGGGAGTTACTCAGTTCTAGGTTTCCTGAAGTTGGACATGGCTTATTGTTTTATGGCAAAAAAGGGTGTGCCAAAAATGAGTTCACAGCGCGTTTCGTTGCTTGGATATTATGTTTGAATAAACAAGCTCAAGCTGCTTGCGGTGAGTGTTCGAGTTGCCAATGGTTAAAATCTGATACTCATCCAAACTATGTACATATCACAACGGATGAAGATAATAAAAAGCAAAATGCAAAGATTAAAATAGAAAAAATACGTGATTTATTGCCATTTGTTCAACAAACGGGTGAGGGCTGGCGTGTTGTTGTGATTGAACCAGCAGAAGCACTAAATATTGCTTCTGCAAATGCATTACTAAAGACTTTAGAAGAACCAGGTGAAAAAGTTGTTTTGATTCTGCTTGCTGATCATTATTTGAAATTGCCAGCAACAATTCGTAGTCGGTTACAGCATTTCGCTTTGGATCGATTGAGTCAACAAGAAGCTGAGAAATATATACAACAACAAATACCACAAGTTATGCCAAATCAGATTTCATTGCTACTTAATCTGGCGAATGATATGCCGTTGACAGCAATTGAAATTGAAAAAAGTGATTGGCTACAAAAAAGATCTTTTTTTGTCGCTGATTGGCTGAAATTGGTTGCTGAAAAAAATATGCCTTTAAATTATGTTAATAAGTGGTCTAAAGAGTTAAATTTTTCAGAATTCATGACTATGTTTGAATATTTATTAGGGGATTTGATTGCTTTTAAGTTGAAACAACCTTTAAGAAATATTGATTTAGATTTTCAAGAATTAGAAAAACATTATGAGCTTGATGCTTTGTTCAGTATCTATAGTGATTTACAGCAAAAAAAGTTGATGGTTGCGCAGAACGTACAAACGCAATTAGTTATGGATGAGCTTTTTATGCAACTTATTAATATTTAGTTTTAAAACCATCCTGCTTTAAATTGCTTTAGGCGTTTTATGTAAAGATTGTATTTAAATTGTTTCTTGTTCTGTCATCCTAATTAAAAATATATAAAATGTGAGTTACTTCACAATAATATTAAAAAATAAGGAATATAGTGATGAAAATAAGACTATTTGCTGTTCTGTTATCACTTTACACTCTGCCTGTAATTGCTATGGCAGAGCCGAAGTTTGAATCAAATATTGATGGTTCTTCGATTTTGATCAATGCTTCGAATCTTGGGGCACAATCTTATGAGTGTGTTTATAGCTATTCATATAACCATCCTAAACAAAACGAGGGTGCATATCAGTTCAGTGGAAAACTACAGATTGAAGCTGGCGCAAAACAAGTCGCTGTTGTAACACGACATACGAATCAGGCTGTGATCAAACTCAACTTTGATTATAAATGCACACAAAAGTAAATTTAAATCCATCTCATAAAAACCATTCTTTTTGAAAATAGAAGAATGGTTTTTTTATTTTCTGATCTATGAAAATTTTAGCTTATTTGCACTAAAGCTATCTATAAATGGATCATCTTTTAGTTTTTCTTGTCATTTCGTTGAAACAGAGTTTGTTGTTTTGAATATTGTTTTCTATAATCAATTGATAAATTAACTTTAGATTTTTAAATTTGACGGTAAACCAAAGAAACGACGACAAAAATATATAGTGTTTTCTATATGTCTAGGCGTTATCAAGATCATAAACTTTGGTGATTTAGCGATTTAACAGGGGAATGTTATGCAGCAGCAAATGATGGGTGGGATTATACAGGTCAATATTCCAGATAAAGCGACTTTACAATCAAGTTATATGCCTTTTGTGGTGGGCGGTGGACTATTTGTTCCGACTAAACAAGCAGTTTCTATGGGACAAGAAGTATTTATTTTAGCAACCTTACCAGAGCAGGCGCAGAAGATTCCGCTTACAGGTAAAGTGATTTGGATTTCACATAAGCAAACACATTTTAAGCCACAAGGCTTTGCGATCCAGTTGGTTGGAGAAAAAGGCGTGTATTACAAGAACGAAGCAGAAAGAATATTGGCAGGCTCAAAAGCTTTAGAACGACCAAGTTATACGATGTAAATAAAGAGTAGGAAGAAAGCGTGTTCGTTGATACACATTGTCATTTAACCATGTTGGATCTCAGTCCTTATGATGGAGATTTAGATCAAGCCTTAGCACAAGCTCGACTTGCTGGTGTTTCAAAGTTTATGGGAATTTCAGTTGATCTTGATGATCATGTGAAATTGGCTGAAATAGCTGCTCGTCATGATGATGTTGGATATACAGTAGGTGTACATCCTTGTGAGGATGAACATATCATGGCGCGCGCTACAACGGATTATTTAGTTGAATTGGCGCAGTCTGATAAGGTTTGGGCATTGGGTGAAACGGGCTTAGATTACTATCACAGCCAAGATTTCATCGCAGAGCAAAAGCGGTGTTTTGCACGCCATATTCAAGCATCAAAAATAGTAAAAAAACCTGTAGTTGTCCATACACGTTCGGCCAAATATGATACCGTCGATATTATTCGTGCGGAACAATCAACCCATGGGATTTTGCATTGTTTTACTGAAGATTGGGAAACTGCAAAAGCTGTTCTAGATTGTGGATACTATATTTCTTTCTCAGGCATTATTTCTTTTAAAAATGCTCAAGATCTTCGTGACGTTGCAAAGCAAGTACCGATTGATCGAGTGCTTATCGAAACAGACAGTCCTTATTTGGCTCCTGTACCTTATCGTGGTAAAACCAACGAACCTAAATACGTTCCTTATGTAGCCAAAGCTCTGGCAGATGTATATCATAAATCAGTTGAAGAAATGGGTCTGATTACGACTCAAAATTTTGAAAATCTTTTGAAATTTAAATAAACGGTTTATGTTGTATTAGGAAAGAGAGTTATCACGTGAAAATGGATCGTCAAGCTCAATTTAGGGCAAGAGAAGTATTAATTTTTCAAATCGCTGAGCAACTCCTATTAGAAAATGGTGAAGCGGGCATGACCCTTGATGCCTTAGCGGCAGAATTGGATCTAGCAAAAGGTACTTTATATAAGCACTTTCAAAGTAAAGATGAATTATATATGTTGCTGATTATTCGCAACGAAAGAATGTTGCTTGAGATGATTCAAGATACGGAGAAGGGATTTCCTGAGCATTTAGCTTTTTTCATGTTACATCATTTACATCACCCTGAACGTACCGCTTTATTTCATCAAATTGAAGAGCGCCTATCGACAACGGCTCAAGGTATTCAACTGTTATTTAGCGAGCTTTATAAAATTCGACGTCAGCGTTTGCGGATTATTATTCGTATGACGGAAAGTTATTTAGCTGATATAAATAGCACAATGACCACACGTGACTATCTTGCTTCTATTTGGTCTTTAACTTATGGAGCTGCCGTGATACTAAATTCGAGTTTCTATCAACGTTATCTTGGATCAAGAGATACATTGCGAGTTGCTTATATCGAACAGGCATTAGCGATGCCGAAACTTCCTGAATACAGTGCATAAGTTGATCAGCAACGATGAGCTATCAATCTTTTAGTCGAAAAAAAGTGCTAAAGCTTCTTGTATTGCGGAGCGGCCGAGCAGTGCTCGACTTAATCGCTCCTCAGGATTTACGTTGATTGAGATTATGGTTGTCATCGTTATTATGACGATTATGACATCATTGGTTGTACTGAATATTGGTGGAGTTGACCAACGTCGAGCAATGCAAGCAAGAGAAATGTTTATTCTTGATTTAAAGAAAATCAATAAAGAGTCAACAGATCAAGCCAAGGTATTTGCTCTGAATATACAAAATGCTACAGATGTCGCTCCCTTAAGTTATAGTTTGTTTGAATATCATGATCAGAGCTTTGAGAGAGTGCGACAAGCAGATCGTATATGGCAACCATATACAGAATTTAAACCTCGTCAATTACCAAATAATGTCTCATTTAGTGTGCAAAGTTTAAATAATGAAAATTACCCTCGTGCGCAGAATGATGATTTATTGGGTGGCCAAGCACCACAGTTAATTTGGTTTGGAAATGGTGAAGTGAGACCTGTTCGAATCCAATTTTACTATGCTCAACAGCCGATTGGACATGAATTAGAATTGGATCACTTGGGGAAGGTTAATGAAAATTAAGTCTTTATCAGGTCTTCCAGAAAATGCTTCTTGTCTTGTGAAAGAACAGAAACCTCGCATCTCAAGCATAGCTTTCGATCTTGCAGCAGGGCCGAGCGTTGCTCGATTTAATCGTGTCCACATCGAGCATAGCTCTCCGTCTTGCGCTCAGGAGAAACGATGTTTCTCTAATCCTCGCTCAGGATTTACCTTACTTGAAGTGATGGTGGCTTTGGCAATTTTTGCAGTGGCTGCAATCGCGCTAACAAAAATAGCCATGCAATATACGCAAGCAACCTCAAATGCAATTTTACGTACTAAGGCTCAATTTGTTGCAATGAATGAGGTTGCAATGATGGAGATTAACAAAGAGTGGTTGGATGGAACCCAATCCAAACAAATCACTTCACAAGGTGAAACATGGCAAATTGATAAAAAAGCACAAGCAACGATTAGCCCCAAAGTTCAGCGGATCGAATTACAAGTGAGTTTATTTAACGTTGATCAAGACAAAGTTGAAGCGGGTGTTGGTCATCTAGTGTTTTTCAATCATCAGACTGAAAGTTAAATCATATGAATAATAAAAACAATAATATGCAAATCTCAAAGTTTCACTTTGTTAATCCTCGCACTCAAAGCCTAGCTTTTCGTCTTGCGGAGCGGTCGAGCAGTGCTCGACTTAATCGCTCCTCAGGATTTACGTTGGTTGAGTTGCTGGTTGCAATTGCAATTTTTGCAGTTCTTTCTATGTTAGGTTGGAAAGTATTTGATTATTTGTTAAAAGTGAAAGATCGAAATGCTGAACATGAAGTGAGTTTGTTTGCATTACAAGACGCTTATCAGCAGATCTTGCGAGATAGTTTGCAGATCATCCCTTTAACAGCAAATGATGGAAGGCAATTGCAAGCTGCATTGGTACTTAATGATCAGGTTTTTATGTTCAGTAAAGCTGGTGTTTCTGATCCGCTCAAGCAAGGGCTGTCGCCATACGAGCGCATCGAATATCGTTTTGATGAGTCTCAAAAAAGACTATATCGATTGAAATACACAAATCTAAATATTCCAAATCGTGTGCAGCCGATGTCAAGTGTATTGTTGGATAATGTTGAGCGCTTTAAAGTATCTGTTTTCAATCCACAAGAGTTAATGCAGTGGCCTGAAAATAATGTAGATCCAGAAAACACGGCTGAATTAAGAAAGTTACCATTAGGATTGAAAATTCAATTGACTGTTGCTGGTACAGATTATGAGTGGATCTATCGTCTGATCGATCGTAGTCAGGATAGTCAATGATATGAGAAATATAAGATCACAACATGGCGTTGCTTTATTGACTATCCTTGTTATGGTTGCTTTAGCAACAATTCTCGCCGCAACAATTGCAAAACGCCAAAGTAATAGTGCTGAAAATACAGGCTATTTAATGCGACAGAACCAATCTTTGCTCTATGCGAAAAGTGCAGAGGCATTTTTTGCTGAGTTATTGATTCAGGATAATGAAAGTGGCAAAAATATTGATCATTTACAAGAAAGTTGGGCGAAACCAATGCCTGCATTCCCTGTAGAGGATGGATATGTTTCGGGTCGTTTAGTTGATGAGTCTGGAAAGTTTAATCTCAATAATTTACTTAAAAGTGACGGTAGTGTTGATGATTCTGCTCGCCGATGGTTTGAGAGATTGCTGCAACGCGTTGGATTGCCAGCAGAATTAAGTCAAGCGGTAATTGACTGGCAGGATAGTGATGATGAGCCAACAGGTGCTATGGGGGCTGAAAGTAATTATTATCAAGGTTTAGAGCCAGCTTATTTAACACCAAATACCAAATTTCATAGTATTGAAGAGTTAAAATTAGTCCGCGGCTTTGAAGGAAAGAATTATGACTTAATCAAAAACTATATTTCTGCCTTACCTGAACCAACAAAAGTGAATATCAATACAGCACCAGCATTGTTGCTTGCGAGTATTGATCCTAGAGTTGACGTAAATACGGTTGATCAAGAATTAAAAGCAAAACAGGCAAATTTAACGTATTTTTCTAGTCTTAATGATTTATGGAAAATAAATGCATTTTCTGGGATAGAAGAACAGAATAAAACGGATGCAGCGGCGTGGTTGGATACTAAATCAGATTACTTTACAGCGTTGATTGAGGTTGTTTTGAGTGAGCGAAAACGTCAATTTACCAGTGCTATATATAGGAAAGATAAGCAGGTTACGGTTTACGCTCGAAGTTTAGCACCTTTTCGTACGGGCCATGGATTGAATAATTGAATAGTCACAAATTTTAAATTCGATCCCAATGCTTGTTTTTTTGTTTTATAATAAACTTCGTTTGCAGAAAAGATTCGCTTGGTGCATGTTAATTCGTAAATTATTTAAGTTTGAAAACGCTCATATTGTACGGAACTGTACATCAGATCGCTGTAAGCGTTCTATTCATGGTCATAGCTATAAAGTTGAGTTGCTGCTAAAAGCATCGAAGCTGGATCATGGGCAAATGGTTTATGATTTTGGCTTGTTGAAAGGCGTGATTAAAGAGCTGTTTGATAGCTTTGATCATGCAATTTGCTATTGGCAAAAAGATGATCCAGCTTATATTGATGCATGTAAAACGTTTAGTGCACGATGGATCGCATTGCCTGTTTCGCCTTCAGCAGAGCAGTTTTCTCGTATTTTCTTCTATCTCGCTCAACAAGTGTTGAATTCAACAATTACTCAAAACGGTGAGGGTGATGTTGAAGTTTACTCGGTCATTGTTCACGAAACAGATACGGGTTATGCACAAAGTTTTCAAGAAGATATTGATAATGAGCAAATGGGTGCATTGAGCTTGGAGCAAATTATTTTTTCCGAGCAAGTTCAAGCTGAATGGAGTGATCCAAATCTGTATAAAAACTTGAAACAAGGGTTAAAATTTCAAAACCCAAATGTAGAATTACAAGTTAATATTTAATCTGTACATTTCATTCGTGAGAGTGGAGTAATTTCAAGGAATGTTGATGCAATTTACTGAACAACAGCAGGACAAGTTAAGTAAAGTTCAGTTGGATGAGTCGTGGAAAATTTCTTTATCTGACTTTCTTCTTAGTCAGAAAATGGATAGTTTGCGTGAGTTTTTGCAGCAGCAAAAAAATGCTGAAAAAATAATTTATCCGCCGAGTAAGCAGATTTTTAATGCATTGAATACAACACCTTTAAATTCGGTTAAAGTTGTAATTTTGGGTCAGGATCCTTATCACGGTCCAAATCAAGCAAATGGTTTAAGCTTTTCGGTGCAGAGAGGGGTTGCATTACCACCATCTTTGCGTAATATTTTTCATGAATTATCTACTGATTTGGCAATACCCATTTCTCGTCATGGTGATTTGAGTAAATGGGCAGAGCAAGGTGTTTTGCTTTTAAACAGTGTACTTACTGTTGAGGCTGGTCAGCCCACATCACATCAAAAGCAAGGTTGGGAAGAATTTACCGATGCAGTGATTGATGTGTTAAACGAACAACGAGAACATGTTGTTTTCATTTTGTGGGGGGCTTATGCACAACGCAAAGGGCAACGTATTGATCGTAATAGGCATCTTGTTTTGAGTGCAGCTCATCCATCACCATTAGCAGCAAACCGTGGTGGTTTTTTGGCTGCAAAGTATTTTCTAAAAGTAATCATTATTTGAAACAACATGGCATTGAGCCTATAGACTGGCAATTGGACGCATAATGACTTCTCCCGATTTGAATAGCTATCATCCTGATTTGGTTATTGAGCAAGAAAAGAATGGTTGGCGAGTAATTCGTTTAAACCGCCCAAAATCATTGCATGCATTAGATGAATCTATTGTTAGTGCTCTACTTAAGGTTTTTGAGCATTTTCATGAAGATGAAAGTGTTAAAGCAATTTGGCTAGATTCAACAACGCCTAAAGCATTTTGTGCAGGCGGCGATGTACGTAAGCTCCGTCAGCTTGTCATTAACAATGAGGTTGATGCCGCAAATCGTTTCTTTGAACAAGAGTATGCCTTGGATTTACTGTTACATAACTATGCTAAACCAATCGTGGTTTGGGGTGAGGGTTATGTGATGGGTGGTGGACTCGGTTTATTTATGGCTGCGCCATTTCGCTTAGTTACACCTTATTCTCGCCTTGCGATGCCAGAAATCAATATTGGATTATACCCAGATGTGGGTGGAAGTCGTTTCTTGGCAGATCGTGGTCAAATTGGTTTATTCACGGGACTGACAGGGTCGATTATGACAGCTGCAGGTGCATTTAGTATTGGTTGGGCAACTCATATTTGTGAAGCTCAGCGAGATAATGTCTTGCAGAAAGTTTTAAATGTCGATTGGAACCACTATCCTGCGGGTGCTTTTCGTGCCATTGATGACACGTTAAATAGTCTGCATCGTCCAGTTGCGGCAGGTCCATTGCAAAACTCTATTGATGTTATACACAGCGTTTGTCGTGGCCAAAACTTTGAGTTTGATTATCAGGCCATTATTGGATTGAGTGAAGCGAGCAGTGATTGGTTGCGTCAGGCGAGTGAGAATTTGCAAAAAGGTTCTCCAAGCACGGCGGCTATTACTTGGTTACTTTGGCAGTGGGGCAAACAAGGACATGCTTGGGATGAAGTATTTGCATTAGAGGCCCAAATTTCTGATTGGAAAATTCGCCATCCAGATTTTGTTGAAGGTGTGCGTGCGCGTTTAGTGGATAAAGATCTATCGCCTGAATGGAAAGCAACTGAAAAAATTACATTAAAAGATATTTTGTCGGATTGTCCACCTATAACTACGATTGATAGTTGGAATGTATTGTTAAGACAATACGGTATCATTGCATAAGGCGATGAGTAATCCAGATACTTTTGATGACGAATATTGGATGCAGTTTGCTTACGAGCAAGCTGCATTAGCTGCAGAACAAGGTGAAATACCTGTTGGCGCTGTTATTGTGAGTCAATCGAAAATTATTGGGGCAGGTTACAACGCGCCAATCTTGCTTTCAGACCCAAGTGCACATGCTGAAATTCAAGCACTGCGCATGGCTTGTCAGAGCATTCAAAACTATCGTTTGCCCGAAGATGCAACGCTTTATGTAACGCTTGAACCTTGTACTATGTGTGTAGGTGCTTTGATTCATGCGCGTATTCAACGTGTTGTATTTGCAACGCCTGAACCTAAAGCAGGTTCGCTGGTGAGTGCTCGTCAGTTACTTGATAGTGGTTATTACAATCACAAATTTGTCTTTGAACATGGGTGTATGCAAGCAAAATGTTCCGCTCAACTCAGTGATTTCTTTAAACAAAGGCGTAATCAAAAGAAACAGATCCGTTTATCTAAAACGTCCTCAAATGATTAAAAATCTGCGATGAGTTATGGCAGACTAGCCGCTCCTATGATTTTGGTTTAATCAAAAAGGCGAAACTATGCGTAATGCGATCACCATAAAAAAAGAATTCAATGCACCGATCTCCGAAGTTTTTGATCTGTTGTCAAAACATGCAACATACAATAAGGCATTTGCACCTTTGCAAGTTGTACGAGTTAAGGACTCTACTGATCCGCAGCGCCCAGATGGAGTGGGGTCTATTCGACGTATGGGATTTGGGCCGATTAAGCCACTTCAAGAAGAAATAACTTTGTTGGAAGAGAATAAGCGTATCGAATATAAGCTAATTAATAATCCTTTAGTTAAGCACCATTTGGGACAAATTGATTTTAGAGAGATTACGCCTTATATCACTTTAGTAACTTATAAGATTGAATTTACAGCAAAAGCACCGCTTGTAAGTAAATTAATTCTTGCACAACTCAAAGCAGCGATTACACTAGGTTTTTCAAAGTTAGCGAAGTCGGTTGCTTCATAAGAGATGGGAATGACAGTTCATATTATTACGATAGATGGTCCAAGCGGTTCAGGTAAAGGAACATTGGCAGCAAAAATAGCAGCGCATTACGGTTTCAATTTGTTAGATTCTGGTGCGTTATATCGTTTACTTGGACTGTCATTGTTTCAACGCGGATTATTAGATCAAATTGATTCAGAATTGGAGCAATGTATTGAATGTGCAACTCATCTCGACATTGAGTTTAAATCATCAGCCTCTGTAACACTTATCTATTTAGATGGTGTAGATGTGACCAATATAATCAGAACAGAACAAGTTGGTGAATACGCATCAAAGGTTGCGACTGTACCAGAGTTGAGAAAAGCATTATTTGAACGTCAACGTGCTTTTATCCAAGCACCGGGTTTAGTGGCCGATGGTCGTGACATGGCGACATCAATATTTCCTGAAGCGCAAGCTAAAATCTATCTAACAGCATCTGCTGAGTCCCGTGCCGAACGTCGGGTAAAACAGTTGCAGGGTATGGGTCTTGATGCTAAAATAAACGACATTTTATCTAATATACAGGCTAGAGATAAACGAGATATGGAACGTGCTGTTGCGCCATTAAAGCCAGCAGACGACGCATATATCATTGATAGTTCTAATATTGGCATCAATGAAGTCTTCCAATTAATGGTTGACTATATCGATAGCCGTATTCAATAGATAAACCATTTTATTTTCAGTTGAAGCATTGCTTGATCAGATTTTTTGGACAATGTAACAACTTAACTAAACCGGCCTTGTCTGATCCAAGACCGCGGACTTTATCAGGTATATCATGACCGAATCTTTTGCAGCCCTCTTTGAAGAAAGTGAATTAAACCTCAACGTTGAAAAGGGTGCAGTCATCCAAGGTACTGTTGTTAGTATCGATTCTGACTGGGTTACTGTTGACACTGGCCTTAAATCTGAAGGCGTTGTTGATCGTGCTGAATTTTTAAATGAACAACGTGAACTTGAAGTTCAAGTTGGCGATACTGTTGACGTAGTTGTTGAAGCGCTTGACAACGGTATGGGTCAAACAGTTTTATCACGTGAAAAAGCAAAACGTGCTGAAACTTGGACTAAACTTGAGAAAATCTTTGAAGACGGCGAAATCGTTACTGGTGTTATCTCTGGTAAGGTTAAAGGTGGTTTCACTGTTGACATCGGTCCTGTACGTGCATTCTTACCAGGTTCTTTAGTTGACACTCGTCCTATTCGTGACACAACTCACCTTGAAGGTAAAGAGTTAGAGTTCAAAGTAATCAAACTTGATGCTAAACGTAACAACGTTGTTGTATCTCGTCGTGCAGTTATGGAAGCTGAATCTTCAGCTGACCGTGAAGCATTACTTGCTCAACTTGAAGAAGGTCAAACAGTTACAGGTACAATCAAGAACCTTACTGATTACGGCGCGTTCGTTGATCTTGGCGGTATTGATGGTCTTCTACATATCACAGATATGGCTTGGAAGCGTATCAAGCACCCATCAGAAGTTGTTGAAGTTGGTCAAGAAGTTACAGTTAAAGTACTTAAATTTGACCGCGAGCGTAACCGCGTATCTTTAGGTCTTAAGCAATTAGGCGAAGATCCATGGTTAGCGATCATGAGCCGTTACCCTAAAGGTTCTATCGTTAAAGCACGTGTAACAAACTTAACTGATTACGGTTGCTTCGCTGAAATCGCTGAAGGCGTTGAAGGCTTAGTACACGTTTCAGAAATGGACCACACGAACAAAAACATCCACCCATCTAAAGTTGTTCAGATCGGTGACGAAGTTGATGTTATGGTTCTTGAAGTTGACGAAGAACGTCGTCGTATTTCATTGGGTATCAAACAAACTCGTGCTAACCCATGGGAAGAGTTTGCTAAAGCACATGAAAAAGGCGAAAAAGTTTCTGGTACAATCAAGTCAATCACTGACTTCGGTATCTTCATCGGCTTAAACGGTGGTATCGACGGTTTAGTTCACTTGTCTGATATTTCTTGGAACGAACAAGGCGAAGAAGCGATTCGTCGTTACAAGAAAGGCGACACAGTTGAAGCAGTTATCTTGTCTGTAGACGCTGAAGGTAACCGTATCAGCCTTGGTATCAAGCAATTAAACAGCGATCCATTCAATGACTTCTTGGCTGCGAATGAGCGCGGTGCTTTAGTTAAAGGTACTGTAACTGCTGTTGATGCTAAAGGTGCTACAGTTAAATTAGCTGATGACATCGAAGCAACACTTAAAACTTCTGAAATCAACCGTGACCGTGTTGAAGACGCAACTAAATTCCTAGAAGTGGGTCAAGAAGTTGAAGCTAAGATCATCAACGTTGATCGCAAATCTCGCTCTATCAACTTGTCTATCAAAGCGAAAGACGAAGCTGAAGAGAAAGAAGCTGTGAACAACGCTCGCCAAGCTGCTGCGACTCAAGCTGCAGAAAGCAATGGTCCTAAGACTATTGGTGACTTAATTAAAGCTCAAATGAAGTAATTTGTTAAAAAGTACGTTTCTTGTAACAGAGATGTACTTTTTTATACAAAAATACTGTAAACGGTAGCGTAGTAATCATGTACTGCGCTACCGTTTTGTATTTAAACAGGTTATTATTAAAAACACTGAGAAGTAGCAATAATTAAAGAGGTCATCAATGACTACTGAAGCACTTAATAAATCTGATTTAATTGAACGGATTGCACTTAAAAACCCACACTTAGCAGAACCTTTAGTTGAAGATGCTGTTAAAATTATGATTGACCAAATGATCGAAGCTCTTTCAAATGGTGATCGTATTGAAATACGTGGTTTTGGGAGCTTTGCTTTACACCATCGTGAGCCACGTTTAGGTCGTAACCCAAAAACAGGTAAAGCTGTTGATGTCGCAGCAAAAGCTGTACCACATTTTAAACCAGGTAAAGCCCTTCGTGATGCAGTAAACGAATCTGGTCAATAAGAATTTGAGGTGTTTATGCGTTATGTATTAATTGCATTACTCGTTGTCATCTTTGGTTATTCACTTGCCTTGGTGCTTCAAAACCCAACTGAGCTACCAGTTGATTTATTGTTTACTCAAGTTCCAGCAATGCGTTTAGGTTTATTGCTTCTATTGACGTTAGCATTAGGCATTGTGGTTGGACTGCTCTTAGGTGTTCAGGTTTTCCGCGTTTTCCAAACGAATTGGGAAATTAAAAGATTGCGTAAGGATATTGATCATCTTCGCAAAGAACAAATTCAACTTGCACAACAAGCGGCTGCTGATGCTGCTGCAAGTGTAAGGCACGAAAAAACTGTATTGGATATTACCAATGAAAATAAAAGCCCATTATAATATGGGCTTTATTTTTATCGGGAAGAAAAGCTCTTGAGTATTATTGTTGCCCTAGACGCAAAAAGCCAATACGACGCTCTGACGATTGTGGAACAACTTGATCCTACTTTATGTCGAGTTAAAGTAGGCAAGGAGCTTTTTACTCACGAAGGACCTGCTGTTGTTAAAAGCTTGCATGATAAGGGTTTTGAAGTTTTTCTTGATTTAAAGTTTCATGATATTCCAAATACTACAGCACAAGCTGTATGCGCGGCTGCTGATTTAGGGGTGTGGATGGTGAACGTTCACGCATCTGGCGGTCGTAAGATGATGGAAACTTGTGTGGAGCGTCTTAAAGCAGGAAATTATCAAACCCAATTGATTGCAGTTACTGTTTTAACTTCGATGGGTCGTGAAGACTTGCGTGATATAGGTTTAGATGTTGAGCCTGTTGAGCAAGTGCAGCGTTTAGCTAAACTCACTCAGGAAAGTGGTTTGGATGGTGTGGTTTGTTCAGCGCAAGAAGCAAAAATTCTTCGTCAAATGCTCGGCCAAGACTTCGCATTGGTTACTCCAGGAATTCGTCCAGCAGGATCAAGTGCTGATGATCAAAAGCGTATTGTGACACCGAAACAAGCGATACAAGATGGTTCTACTCATTTAGTAATTGGTCGCCCAATCACTAAAGCAGAGAATCCGACAGCGATGCTAAAATCGATTTTAGCTTCAATTTAAAATTTTAAGTTTAAAAATAGACTGATTAAGAGTGGCGCGAGCAAGGATAAAATTAATCCGCTCATCATGGCGTGTGGTACGTAATGCGTGCCACATGATTGTTTAACCATTGCTAAAGTTACATCCATCGACGTTGCACCTGCACTAGAAATTGCTGATCGTGGAAAACGCCAGCCTAAACAATACATCAATAGAATTGCAAAAATCTCTCTAAATAAATCAGTAAGCAGCGCAATACCACCAAGTTTAGCTGAGTGTAATTCAGTAAACACAATTCCTGACATTGAATACCAACCGTAGCCCTGTGCTAATGCGAGAACTTCGTTCAATTTATAGTGATCTGATAGAATAAAATAGTTAAAGATAGAAGCAAGACAAGAACCAATAATAGCAGCAACAGGAACAAGCAAAATTTTCCAACTTAACCAACTGCGATCAAATTGGGTAAAGGCGAGTTCGATACCGATTAAGAAGATAAAAATAAGTAATAGATACCAACTGTTGAATGGTATATGTACATCAAAATTTTTGATCAATAAGCCTATTGCAACACCTATTGCAAGGGCTAAAAATGCTTTAGCGATATTTTTCAATGCATTTAAAAACAAGCGTAATGATATTTTGCCTTGAACACTTTGGCGATCAATCAGTTTATAAGTGAATAAACAAATAAAGAAAGCACCAATAGATGTTGTAAATGCAATCAGTAAAGCTGGCGGAAGAATAGCGACAGGATTTTCAATATGATTGAGGGCTTGAGTTAACTCAAAAGCTACACTGATCAATAAAATATAAGAAAAATAAGGAAGAATTTTAAAAACAAGTTGTTTTATCTGGAAAGATAAGTGAGGGGCAATAAAGTAGCCTAATGAAATTACGATAAATATTTGGAGAATCAGAATAAGAGATTGCATAAAAAAAGCAGGTCACGAATAACCTGCTTATTATGAAGAATTATTGCTTAAGCTGCATCGACTTTTGTATCAATTGCTGTACTGATAAAATTGTAATCCGCAACATTCACCTTGCGGGTTTCTAACCAATATTTCCAAGTATACGTTGGCCACAAAGAAAAGTTTTTACCATCCGCAGCTTGATACCAACTGCTACATCCACCGGCTTGCCATACTGTGCCTTTGAGTTGTTCCTGTACACGTTGGTTGAACTGGTCTTGAACTTCTTGTTTGACTTCAATTGCTTGAGTGCCTGTTTTATCAACTGTTTGAATCAATTGTAGAATGTAGTTTACTTGTGATTCAATCATAAAAATCACAGAGTTATGGCCAAGAATTGTGTTTGGACCTAAAAGCTGGAAAAGGTTAGGGAAGTTTTTAGTTGCAACACCGTAATAACTCTCAGCGCCATCTTTCCAAGCTTGTTTAAGCTCAATGCCATGACGTCCAACACAGTCAAAATGTTTTAAGTAGATACGTGGATCTGTAATAAAACCTGTACCATAGATCAAACAGTCAATCTGACGCTCTTTACCATCTTTGGTGATAATGCCATTTGCTGTGATTTCTTGAATACCATCAGTTACTAGTTCAACATTTTTACGGTTAAACGTAGGGAAGTATTTGTTTGATATCAAAATACGTTTACAACCCATAACAAAATCTGGGGTAAGCTTCTTCGCTAAGGCTTTGTCTTTTACTTGGAAACGAATAAAGGCTTCGGCAAGTTTTTGACCATATTTCATAATTTGTGGTTGCACAATTGGTACAACACGTGACTCGTTGCTCCAGTACAAACGACTACGATGAATTTGACGATAAATATTTGAAGCTTTAAATAACGATTTACTTAGTTTTGAATATTTACGCTCATCACGTGGAATTACCCAGGCTGCTGTACGTTGGAAAACATAGAGTTGCTTAACCTCAGGTGCAATCTCTGGAATATATTGAATAGCACTACCACCTGTACCAATCGATGCAACTGATTTTCCATTTAAATCGTAATCGTGTTCCCATTTAGATGAATGGAATACTTTTCCTTTAAATTTATCAATACCTTTGATATGTGGAATTTGTGGAACATGCAATGGACCAGAAGCAAAAATTACGAATTGTGCTTCTAGTGTTGGTTGGTCTTTAAAATCTACAGTCCAGACATTACGGTTTTCATCAAATTCAGCATGTGTTACTTCATGATTAAACTTGCAATAATCCTTTAATTTGTATTGCTCCGTAATATCCTGAATATAACCAAAAATTTCATCTGCTTCGGCATATCGTTTGGACCAATCTGTCTTTGGTGCAAAGGAAAGAGAATACATATGTGATTGGACGTCACATGCAGCACCAGGATATTGGTTTTCTCGCCATGTTCCACCAACATCGTTGGTTTTTTCTAAGATAACAAAATCATTGATTTGACTTTGCAACAAGCGAATCGCCATAGCTAAACCACCAAAACCTGCACCAATAATCGCAACTTTTGTTTTTTGAATAGCATTTTTGGTTACATCACGCATAGTCTACGTCCTACACAGCTAAATTTTGTGCAAGTTTAACGGTTTTACCAAGATTAAATATGATTGTATAGACGCAAAACTTGATCATTTCGGCAATTCATTTAGCTATTTTTTTATAGTACAACATTAAGGTTTTGAGAATTAGATTTAGAATTATGAAAAGATCTATCCTCGGATTGATGTATTTGATTCAAGGCATGCGTCATGTTGGAATAGATGTGGATACACGTTTAGCCCAAATGGGAATACATGCTGACGCTTTAGATCCAAGTTCAATCATTGCGGATGAGATTGAGTGGGATATTCTGCAGCATATTAGTCAAGATGTTTCACCTGAACAAGGTTTGTTTATTGGTCAACATTATGCATTAGCAGGTTATGGTCCATTTCTTATGCTTTTGGTGACCAGTAATACTTTAGAAAAAGCTTTGCTAAACGGAATCCGATTTCAACAGCTCACACATCTATTTGGTTCTTTAAAATTAGAAATTCAAGAAGATTTTATTCATTTGGCATATCAACCGGTTGATCTCGAAACACATTTGGGGCATTTGAGAGCGCAGTGTGAAATCTCAGGAACCTATAAATTCCTACAAGATATTTTTAAAATGATGGGATTAGAGATTCCTAAAATAAAGATTGAATTACCCTTTAAAAGGCCAAAAGATTTACACTTGATCGCTTCCTACCAAGATTATTATGGTGTGGATGTGAAGTTTGGTTGCGAGCAAGCTGCATTTATGATGGAGAATACACAACTTTTAGAAACTAAAATTCCATCTGCGGATATTCTGACCTATCGAATTTATGAAGAAAAATGCCTATCCGATTTGGAGCTGTTAGAGAAGGTCGCGCATTTAGATGTGACAATAGTTGAGTATGTGGAAGGTTATCTCGAATTGCAAAATGGGGTCATACCGACCATGTCTGAGACAGCATGCGCACTCAAAATTCCTGAGCGAACGCTAAGGCATCAATTGCAGCAAATGCAGACCAGCTATAAAGAAATCCGTGAAAGGCTTATCAAGAAAAGGGCAATAAAATTTATTGAAGCAAGTACATATTCAGTTGAACAGATTGCTGAAATGTTGGGTTATTCTGAACCTGCTGCCTTTAATCATGCATTTAAACGATGGTTTGGACAGAGTCCTCGACAGTATAACCGAAATCATTAAATGATTAAAAATGGAACATTATGATGTTTAAACTACATGATAATTAAGCCTAAAATCTAATGTCTTTGAACTCAATGTTCGATATAATTTTTCTCAATTAAAATTGTAATAACACCTTATGTTAAATTCTAAGCCAGACTCGCATAGCACTGCATACATTCCAACATCACCTGCTGAGCGTTATGCTCAAGCACTTGAGTCAGGACAGTTCATGCCTGATGAAGCACAAGCTCAGGCAGTTCAAGAGCTAGATCGCGTGTGGAAAGAGTTGCTCACTCGTTATAAAGCATCGAAGAAAGCGTTTAGACGATTCCGTCGTCAAACCTATCCGAAAGGTGTTTATATGTGGGGTGGTGTAGGACGTGGTAAGACATGGTTAATGGATCAATTTTATGAGTCAGTACCATTCCGTCGAAAAACACGTATGCATTTCCATCACTTTATGCAACATGTACATAAAGAGTTAAACAAACTTTCAGGTCAGCGTAATCCTTTGGATTTGGTCGCAGATCAAATCTACAAAAATGCAGTGGTGATCTGTTTTGATGAATTCTTTGTATCGAATGTTACAGATGCAATGATCATTAGTGATTTATTCCAGAAGTTGTTTGAGCGGGGCATTACTTTAGTTGCTACCTCAAATATTGCTCCTGAAGGTTTGTATAAAAACGGGATTCATCGAGATCGTTTCTTGCCGACAATTGCATTGGTTCAGAAAAATTGTACCGTTTTAAATGTTGATGCTGGTATCGATTACCGTTTACGGGTATTAAAACAAGCACAGTTGTTTAAGCATCCGCTTGGTAATGATGTGCAGGCATGGATGGCTGAGCGTTTTAGCGCTTTAACCCAAACACAAGTACAATCAAACTCTCCGATTATGATTAACAATCGTGTTGTTGAGACTTTGGGGCATACTGAAGACGTATTGTGGTGTGAGTTTTCTGAACTATGTTTTAAACCGCGTAGCCCAGCTGATTTCATCGAAATTGCAAACATATACAATACTGTTTTAGTCAGTAATGTACCGCATTTGACGGATTTCTTATCTGAAGGGACACGTCGCTTTATTTATTTGGTCGACGAATTCTATGACCGTGGGGTAAAGTTGTTATTAACCTCAGAGGATTCGATTATTGATTTATATAAAGGCGATAAATTAGCATTTGAAATTGAACGGACACGTTCAAGATTACTTGAAATGCAGTCAGATGATTATTTAAATTCTGAGCATCGACAAATACAAATTGCAAAAACTTCATGATTTTAAAAAGGCATTCTTCGGAATGTCTTTTTTTATGAATTTAAGTAGAGAGCACTTTATTCTTGCTTGAATTTTGTTATAACTAGATAGGTTTGAACCTTGAATAAGGGTGATAACACTAAACAGTAAGGACATAAGACATAAGCTTTTCCCAGAACAAGAAATTTAATTTTTGTCAATACTACATGTTGGGAAAATGCTTACTATTTAGGAATGTGATATTACTATTCAGGCTAGTATAAATCGGTATACTAGGTTTCTTGTTATAAAAAGTTAGCACCATCAGGAAAGACAATGACTGTACGTATTCAACAAGGCAAGCTAGCGATTGCTAAAGAACTTTACGATTTCATCGAAAATGAAGCTTTACCAGGTTCTGGTTTAGATAGTGAAACTTACTGGAAAAACTTCGAGCAAGTCGTTGTTGATCTTAGTCCAAAGAACAAAGCGTTATTGGCTAAGCGTGAAGAGCTTCAAGCTAAAATTGATGAGTGGCATCGCAATAATAAATTTGAACTCAATGCATATAAAGCATTCTTAACTGAAATTGGTTATTTAGTGCCAGAAGTAGAAGATTTCAAAGTTACAACTGAAAATGTTGACGAAGAAATTGCTTTATTAGCAGGTCCTCAGTTAGTGGTACCTGTACGTAATGCACGTTACTGCTTGAATGCTGCAAACGCTCGTTGGGGTTCATTGTACGACGCGCTTTATGGTACGGATGTAATTTCTGAAGAAAATGGTGCGGAAAAAGGCAAAGGCTATAACCCAGTTCGTGGCGACAAAGTTATTGCTTTTGCAAAAGATTTCTTAAACCAAACCTTCCCGTTGGCGCAAGGTTCGCATGCAGATGCAACAAAATATGCAGTTGACCATAATCGTTTAGTTGTAAGTTTAAAAGATGGCTCAACTACGAGCTTAGAACATGAAGCACAATTTGTTGGTTTTAATGGTGAAGCTGCCAATCCAACAGAAATTGTTTTATTAAATAATGGCTTGCACGTTATTATTGATATCGATGCAAATAGCCCTGTAGGTAAAACTGATGCAGCTGGCGTCAAAGATTTAACACTTGAAGCAGCAATCACAACAATCCAGGATTTAGAAGATTCTGTTGCAGCAGTTGATGCAGAAGAGAAAGTCGAAGGTTATCGTAACTGGTTAGGCTTGATGAAAGGTGACTTACAAGAGTCAATCGAGAAAAATGGTAAAACCATTACTCGTGCTTTGAATAAAGACCGCACAGTTCAAAACTTAATTGGTGGTACGACTACTTTACATGGTCGTTCATTAATGCTTCTTCGTAATGTGGGTCACTTGATGACAAACCCAGCGATCCTTGTAGATGGTGAGGAAGTATTTGAAGGGATCATGGATGCTTTAGTTACGCCATTACTTACAATTGCTGATATCCGTGGCCAAAACGAGAATCACAACTCTCGTAAAGGTTCTATGTACATCGTAAAACCAAAGATGCATGGTCCTGAAGAAGTTGCTTTCGCAGTTGAATTGTTTGAGCGTGCTGAACAAGCGCTTGGCTTACCAGCTAAAACACTCAAAATCGGTATCATGGACGAAGAACGTCGTACCTCAGTGAATTTGAAGAACTGTATCGCTGCGGCTAAAGATCGTACAATCTTCATTAACACAGGTTTCATGGACCGTACGGGTGATGAAATCCATACTTCTATGGAAGCTGCACCAGTTGTACGTAAAGAAGCCGTTAAGACCCAGAAATGGATTGCTGCTTATGAAAACCGTAACGTTGCGATTGGTTTAGCATGTGGTTTACAAGGTAAAGCTCAGATTGGTAAAGGCATGTGGCCAAAACCAGATAGCATGAAAGATATGTTGGCGACTAAGACTGCACATCCAAATGCTGGTGCAACTTGTGCATGGGTTCCATCTCCAACGGGTGCTGTACTTCATGCGTTGCATTACCATCAAATCAATGTAAAAGCGCGCCAAGATGAATTGGCTGCGGAAGATATGTTGACACTTGATGACTTATTAACTCCACCATTTGCACCTGAAACAAATTGGACTGCAGAAGAGTTAAATAATGAGCTTGAGAATAACTGCCAAGGTATTTTAGGTTATGTTGTTCGTTGGGTAGATTTGGGTGTGGGTTGTTCGAAAGTTCCAGATATCAACAACGTTGGTTTGATGGAAGATCGCGCAACATTACGTATTTCTTCTCAACATGTTGCTAACTGGTTACGTCACGGTATCGTAACACGCGAACAAGTTGAAGAAGTGCTTAAGCGCATGGCTGTGATTGTTGATCAACAAAATGCCAATGATCCATTGTACACGCCAATGGCACCGAACTTTGATGGGATTGCATTCCAAGCAGCATCCAATTTAATCTTTAAAGGTGCTGAGCAACCATCTGGTTATACAGAGCCATTGTTACACGCTGCTCGTTTAAAACTTAAAGGTTATACAGGTGACTAATTTCGATTAGTTTCTGTGAATCTACAAAGACCCTTCAATTTTGAAGGGTCTTTGTTTTTATAGCTTCAACATATAAAAGCAAACCAAATTTTTGCTATAATTCTCTTAATTTGATCATTTAGTCGAAACTTAACGATGTCACAAATTTTAAAATTAGATGCTTTACAACAAGCACAAGTTTCAACCTCTCCGTATCCATATTTTGTAGTTGAAAATTCTATTGTGGATAGTGAGGTAATGGCTGTAATTCAAGACTTCCCAAAAATTGATCAAGGTGGAAGCTATAATATTGAAGATGTTGAAATCAAACCTAATTTTGATCGTTTCTTAAAGTCTCTTGATACCAAAGAGTTTCGTCAAATCCTAACTGAAAAATTTGATGTGGATGTTATGGAACATCCAATGATGATCACATTACGTGGTTATTCACGTCAAAAAGATGGTCGTATTCATTCTGATTCTAAGACTAAGCTGCTCACTATTTTGATTTACTTAAATGAGTCTTGGGATGCACCAACTGGCCGTCTTCGCATTTTAAATGATGAAAAAAATATGGATGACTACGTTGAGGAGATTAATGCTGGCCCGGGTACTCTGGTTGCATTTAAAGTAACTGATAATGGCTGGCACGGATATGTTCCTTATGAAGGGCAGCGTCAGTCGATCCAAATTAACTTTTTAACAAGTGATAAAGCCAACGCTAAGCATCGTTTTGTACATGGTTTAAGTGCGAAATTGAAAAAGTTATTTAAATAACCTGTTAAGAAAATTGAAGGAGGTAAAGATACCTCCTTTTTAAACCATATTTTTATTGAGATTTATTTAATCATCATAGTATGTGTGCCAACTATAAGCCTTTAACACTCGAACAAGCGAAGCAACTTGAATTGCCATTGATCCCGTTTGACTATGTGGATGAAGTTTATCCAAGTTATAAAACACCTTTGCTATTTCAATCAGAACAGAGCTTAGAATGGCGAGATGTACTGTTTGGGCTTGTACCTAAATGGTCTGAAGACACCAATATTGCCAAACATACTTATAATGCACGGCATGAAACCATTTTTCAGAAACCTAGTTTTCTTGAAGCTGCATCAAAATGCAAATTTGGTGTTATTCCTGTTGCTGAATTTTATGAAAGCAAATATATCGACGGTAAACCACAGCGTTGGGGAGTACGTCGAAAAGATGGTCAAGCATTTTATATTGCAGCACTTTACGAAATACGCAAATTAAATGATCAGATTGTGCGTTCTGCAACGATGTTGACTATGAATGCGATTGATCATCCTATGATGAAAGAGTTTCATGAACCCGGTGACGTTAAACGATCCGTCGTTGTCATTCCACATGATCGCTTGAATGAGTGGCTTAGTTTAAAACAACCTAATCAACTTAGTCGTTTTATGTGCGGATTTCCAGTTGAGGAGTTTGAGTGCTCACATGTACCAAAAATAAAAATAGAAAAGGTGACACCTCAGTTGAATATGTTTGATTGAAGAAAACGAACCCGTATATAAATGACAAAGGCTTCATGATTGAAGCCTTTGTTTATTCATAAAGAAAAACTTTTAACGAGCAAGATTTTTAAACATGTGTCTCAAAATTTCCATGGTTTTTTCAATTTGCAGTGGTGTCAAACCATCAAATGATTGCTCTAGAATGACTGAAGTTAAATCATTAATTTTGATGATCATCTCTTTACCCTTGTCGGTGAGATAGACACGAGTAATACGACCATCTTCATTACAAGAGTAGGTCTCGATGTAACCTTCATCTTTTAAGCGATAAACAATTTTGGTTGTTGTCGACATTTTTGAGATGACCATATCTGATAGTTCAGATACGCTTGCATGAGGTTTAACATCTAATGCGATGAGAATACGACGACGTGAGTTGTCTAAGCCATATTTCTTAAGTACGTTATCGATGTTTTGTACGTACTGTGCATTTACTTGAGAAATCCAATAGTAAGGAAAATCTTCTAGCTTAAATGAATCGGCTGTAGGTAAAAAACGCGCATATTTCTTTGTCATTTCCCTCTTTCCCCCATGCTTTTATGAAGAGCGATATAGCGTAACGCTTAGATTCCATGAAATGTCTACAATTTCATTGCTAAAAACATAAGTTTCATAGCAGGTCGTTGATAGCCAATCTCTTTAAAGATAATGATGTAATCATCTTAATCAATAACAAAGGGAATTATCACAAAATTCACATAAATTTGTAATGAATGATGAATTCACCAAAGTAATTTAATTCAACGATATTCCAACGACTTCGCATTTCTGCTCATTTGTAGAATAAACGTATTGTAGAAAAAAAATACGCATTTTGACGTGACTTTTTTATAAAAAATTCTGTCTAAAATGTCATAAAAATACAAAATCAATATATTTAATAAATAAATAATCATTAAAAAACTAAAAAATACAGAACTTTGTATTAAACAACTGGTTGAAAAATATAATCCAGAAATATTGTGAAACAGTTGAATAAGGACATTCTTTATCACACTTCCACTTTTGGTGGCTTAATAAAGTTTTCTAGAGTGAATTTTTGTTAAGTATTCCTAATTAAAACTATCTTTTTATAAATATTTCTAACTTATTAGTTAAGTTATCAGGATTGCTTTATAAGCTAGGGGCTCAAAAAAAACGCATCTAAACAGGATTACAGATTTAGATGCGTAAACAGGAAAATAGTTTGTAGAATTGAACCTATATATGTAATTCGTTTTCAATTAATGACCATAGTTTTTGATGTGACTTTTTAAACATTAACATATGCCCAATTTGCTTATAGCCGTGCTTTTGTGGGTTAAGCTCAACAAGCTTGGTTTTAGCATTTGGGTATAAGCGAAGTAAATCTTTGACATTGGTATGGGTTGCAATTTCATCATCACTGGCCCAAAAAGAAGTGATAGGGCACTGAATTTCTTGGTGATAATCTTCGAAAATACTTTTTCCAACTGCATTCATAACATAGCCAGGTTTACTGCAAAACTCAGCCCATTGCTTAGCAACATTTTTTGGTAGATTTTCGCCCATACCAATAAATTGAGTTGCTCCATATCCTTTAAATAGACTTGAAATAGGGAAAATTACATTAAACATTACTGGTGCGAGTAATTTAGTTTTACCTTTCAGACCTTTAATGTGTCCAGTAGAACCAGCGATAGCCAAAACTTTTGCTACTTTATGGTAGTTCGGCGTAATGCCCAGTAATTGCCCTCCAGCGCTGTGTCCAACAATAATCACTTTTTCTGCATTTGTGCGCTTTAATAATGTTTCAATGGCAGCAGGAATATCTAGCATTCCCCAATCATTAATGCTGGCTGTTGAATCCTTTAGTGCACCATGTAAGGATTCACCGATCCCCCTAAAATCAAAACTGAGGACGTTATAACCTTGTTGGCTTAACCATTCTGCAAAGGCATGATAAAAGGTTTTGGTAATACCAGTTGCAGGGCAAATTAAGATAGGTAGTGCGTTGATGTCCTTTTGTTGAGCAGGATAGAATTGAGCAGCAAGTTGATAGCCATCTTTACAACTTATCCAAAATGATTCAAATGTTTTCATCTAAAACATACTCTATTTTTGATTCATTGTTCTACTTTACATAAGTTCCAAAAAGAAACTTGTCTAAAGTGTGACTCCTAAGTCAATTTTTCTGTAATATAGCAAGAAAATGGAATGAAATTGATAATGGGGATACTTGGATGTATGAGTTAAAAGATGCAACACAAATTGCTATTGTATTTAGTGGGGTGTTTTTATGGATTGGAATGCTAACAGGTGTTTGGAAATATTATCAAATTAGACAAACAGAACAGGCAAGGGCGCATTACTATGTAGATATTGCCCATCGAAGTAGCCTATTGTATGCCGCAGCGAGCTTAATCTTGGCTGTACTCAGTCATTTTTCGATTCTGGCTGAGTCTGTTGTTTTATTTTGTGTTCTAGCCAATTTATTCTTTTTCGCAATGTCAATTTTGACTTATATCATTCATGGTTTATTAAAAGATACGACCAATCAGTTTAAACGTCCTCATCAGCTGGGACGTTTGACGCTTCCTACTTGGTCTATGACGATCATGATGTTAGCTTTGATTATAGTAGAGCTTGGTGCAACAGGCATTTTATTATTAGGAACGATGTTAAGTTTTTGGGGTTAAAAAAATGGATGATCACTCATCCATTTTTCCTAAAGAAGTTTTCTTGCGTGCCAGACTTAATTGTCTAAACTTCTGATCTACAACAGCCCATACACAAAATGCCAGTGAAACAATTAATGCATAAGCAAAATATTCGGGTTTTAGGTTGCCTTTAATAGCGCCTTGAAACAATAACGTTGCCATTAGAGCAAGTGTAGTGATGGCATAAATAATTGAGTCATTGGTCTTCAGAGTGTTAATGAAGACTTGCTTGTTGAAATGTGTTGATAACATCTCCATCCCTCCTTGTTGCGATGACAAAACCATGTGTTTTTGTCGGAATTGTTATTAAAGTTGTACTTGGAATTTTCAATTTTTTCAATAGCTAAATGACTTCTTTTTTAGTGGAATTATTTGTAGGTTTGATTTATATAGTTTTTTTGTATTTCTGATGTGAGTTAAATCTATTTATTTGTTAAATATAGGTTATTTTTTATCTTTTAAGTATCATTTTATATCAAGCAGCGTGTGTTCCATAATTCACTTCAATTTGAATTCTGATCACTGATAATTTAGCGATAAATAGAAAAATGATCTGTCGTAAACAAAAAATGAACATTGGATAAAAGAACATTCTTTGTATAGCTAAAATCATGTTTGGGTAAAACATCATTTTAACGACAAATCATTTTAATCTTTACTGGTACAGATTCGATCTACAGTAATTGCGCAAACAAGAACGATCAAGGATGGGAGTAACCATGCAAGATTTTGTTCATTTAAGGGTAATTGCTCGATAAAAGCAGGCAAGTATGTTTCAAAACCTGCAGCTTTTATGGCTTCAATAATTCCAAAAAAGAAAGCAATCGCTGTTACTGAACCAACAACAAGGGATGGTTTTTTCCAATATTTCCAGAAAAAACTCAGCATGATGACCACAATCGCAGGTGGGTAAATTGCACTCAACACTGGAACTGAGAAAGCAATTAGTTTAGTTAAACCAAGATTTGAAATTAATAAAGACAAACCTGTGAGAATGAAGACTAGTAATTTATAGGATAAACCAGTTAGCTCGGTGAAATATTCGGCGCACGCACAGGTCAAGCCGATTGCAGTGACCATACAAGCGAGGAAAATTAAACCCGTAAGGAAATAAGAGCCATAGTCACCAAATGCATGCTGAACATATGCATGAAGAATGATTGCACCATTGTCAGCATTGGCTGCTACTTCATGACTGCCCAAGCCAAGTTTAAATAAACTGATATAAACCAGAGTTAAGCCTAGACCAGCAATTAAACTTGCAATAATGGCGTATTTGGTAATAAGTTTAGAATCTGTGACCCCACGTGAGTGAATCGCTTGAATGATCACGATACCAAATACAAGTGCACCTAAGGTATCCATGGTTAGGTAACCACTTACAAAACCTTCTGATACTGGGCTTGCAATATAGTTGTTGATCGGGGGAGAGATCATTCCTGTTGGGATCGCAAATGCTGCGATACCTAAGATTGCCAATGCAATGATTTTTAGGGGTGCAAGTACATGGCCGACAGTATCTAAGAGTTTGTTTGGGTACAAAGACACAGCCATGACAAAAACAAAATAAATGATACTGTAGATGAAAAGACTACTGCTTGATGTTCCAAAATAAGGTGCAAAGCCAATCTCATAAGAAACGGTCGCCGTGCGTGGCGTAGCAAACAATGGTCCTACTGTTAGGTAACAGACGATCGTGAGAAGTAAACTCGAAAAACGTCCTAAGGGAGAGCTGATGATTTCAATTGAGCCTTGCATACGAGACAAAGCCATAATTGTGATAACAGGTAGACCTACTGCGGTGATTAAAAATCCAAAAGCAGCTAGCCATACATGTTCACCAGCTTGTTGAGCAACAATTGGTGGAAAAATAATATTACCAGCACCGATAAACAGTGCGAAGGTCATAAAACCTAAGGCAATAATATCTCCTGTACGGAGTTGGTTCATAAAAGCGGGATGATTAAATAAAAGTGCGGATTTTAGAACAGAAAGATGATCAATTGGAACCAATTTTATGTGAAAACTGGTTTATTTTTGACTAAAAAGAACATGTATAAATCAAAATATGATTTTGATTCATTTGAGTTATAGGTAAGTGTTTAAAAGTTCAGCTGATTTAATAGTTTATTGTTTTTTTCTATAATCAACATTGAAATTAAATGTAAAATAAAAGTGTTATTTTAGTCATAAAATGATTGAAGATTTTTCTTTTGAAGCGTAAAACTATTCCGCATACTTATTGTAGCTGATCTTTTTAGCTGCATTTTTGAATTGAAATTGTTTTTTATAAGGAATATCTCGAATGAGAGCTTCTACTGTGACCATTAAGTCTGAACAAGATATTGAGAAGCTACGTATCTCTGGGCGTTTAGCGGCACAAGTATTAGAAATGATCGGACCTTATATTAAACCGGGCGTTTCAACAGAGTATTTAGATGATATTTGCAATGACTACATCGTGAATACATTGCAGGTTATTCCTGCAAATGTGGGTTACCATGGTTTTACCAAGACCACTTGTATTTCTGTTAATGAAGAGGTTTGTCACGCGATTCCTTCTGCTAAAAAGATTTTACAGGATGGTGATATCCTGAACATTGATGTGGCCGTAATCAAAGATGGTTATTTTGGTGATACAAGTCGTATGTATTTTGTGGGTGAGCCAAGTCCAGCAGCTAAAAAACTGGTTGAAACCACTTATGAAGCAATGTTAGCTGGTATTCATACAGTTAAACCTGGTGCGACTTTAGGGGATATTGGTTACGCAATTCAATCTGTGGCTCATCGCGAGGGCTATAGTATTGTTCGTGAGTATTGCGGGCATGGTATTGGACGTGTTTATCATGAGCAGCCAAATATTTTGCACTATGGTCAAAAAGGTCAAGGCATGGTGTTAAAGAAAGGTATGGTATTTACCATTGAGCCAATGGTGAATGCAGGGAAACCTTTTGTAAAAGAGTTAAGCGATGGTTGGACTGTCATCACACAAGATAAATCTTTATCTGCGCAATGGGAGCATATGGTTGCTGTGACTGATGATGGTTTTGAGTTACTCACACCATGGCCAAATGGAACAGGAAATTATCCACCTGTTTAATATTTCTTAGACTGTTAGATGAATAAAGCGAAAGGTTCGATTTAAGATCGAACCTTTTTTGTTGTGCACTGAGCTAACTCTTCCACTAGATAATCAATAAAAACGCGCACCGCAGGCAGTAGTCCTCTTCGTGAAGGATAAACAGCATGGAAAATACCATGAGGTGCTGTCCATTCTGGTAATACTCTGACCAGTTGCCCTGATTCTACAAAGTTTTGAGCAATACTATCCGGTAATAATGCAATTCCACAGTTTTGACTGGCTAGCTCAGTTAACATCAATAAATTTGAGCCCATAATCACGGGATTAACCTTAATCTTCTTTTGAATATTATTCGGTCCAGATAGTAAAAACTGTTGATCAAGATGATCTTCAGACATACTGATGATGCGATGATCAGTGAGTTGTTCCGGTGTGGTGACATGACCAAACTCGTTTAAATAGGCCTGACTTGCGAAAAGTCGTTGTTCGATTGTTTCAAACTGTCTTAAAACCAAGTTAGGGTCTTCATCAAGATTTGAGCGGACGCGTAGTGCGAGATCAATTCCTTCGTTAATCACATCAACCCGACGGTTACTAACCAGCATTTGCACTCGTACTTCAGGATATTTTTTTAGAAAAGTGGGTAGAATTTTAGCCATTTGGTTTTGAGCTATATCTACAGGTACGCTGACTTTAATTACACCTCTAGGTTCGCTGCTTAAATGGTTGACTACATCATGTGCAGCTTGTGCAGCATTCATCATGACCTGTGCATGACGATAGACATCCATACCAATATCTGTAACTGCAAAATGTCGAGAACTACGCTGAATTAGACGTACACCGAGTTGCTCTTCGAGGTTGTAAACGCGCCGACTGAGTTTTGATTTTGGAATATCAGTTGCGCGTTCAGCCGCACTAAACCCACCATGTTCAACGACTAGCGCAAAACAGTAAAAATCATCTAAATCGGTTAGCATTATTCAATTCCATTTCTGCAACATTCGATATTTTATAGATTTGTCGTTGCAAAAATAAGAGCGTATTCGATATTTTTTGTGAAGTAAAAAGTCCTTTATAATTCAGAAAATTTTTATGATCGATAAATATGACTTATCAACTCTTTGAAGTATCTGATGCTAGTGCGAATATTAGCTGTCCTTATTGTGACCAAGCAGTTTTAGATTGGACGCAAGAGCAATATATACAACCATGTGAACATACTTTGTTTATGGCAATGGATTTAGGGTTTGAGTTCATTGCTGATCGTTTTGAAGCAGCTTTGTCTCAATCAGTGGATGAAATTCACGATGATCCCAATATGAACATCTATGCAACAGTGACTCAGGCAAAATACTTAAATATGCAGATTTTTAAAGCAGATTTGGGCGTGGAAGGGATGTTTCGTTATATCGGGTTTAGTAAAGACTAAGACTTTCTATTCTCAATTTCCAATAAAAAAGCCAATCATATGATTGGCTTTTTGCTTGATAGCTTATGCTTCAGGCGCTGGGCTATACTGTTCAACTAATGGCTTTAATTCGCCATTTTGGAACATTTCAAGCATGATATCGCTACCACCAATTAACTCGCCATTGATCCATAATTGTGGGAAAGTTGGCCAGTTCGCAATTTGTGGTAAAGTTGCACGAATATCTTGATTTTCCAAAATATTTACATAGGCAAATGGACGACCAATTTGGCTAAGTGCTTCTACTGCACGAGCAGAAAAACCACATTGCGGGAATTGTGGAGTGCCTTTCATGTAAAGTAAAACAGGGTGTTTCGCAATTTGATCACGAATTAACGCTACTGTATCACGCGCTTGTTCCGTCATTAGATAGATCCTCAACTAAACTTCGGACATTATATACCTAAAAAAATCGCTTCGCCGAGCATTGCCCAAGATTTTTCTTGTATAAATGTGAGTTTATGCTTTCAATCTAGGCAAGTTTTTGCTTATATAACTTTTTTCCACACAACTACTGATAGATTGAGTTTGTTATGACAAATATTACTCTTGCTCCTGTGCAACCTGATCAACCGTCTCATCTTATGGCAACCTATGGTCGCCAAGCGATCAGTTTTGTGCGAGGACGAGGGGCGTATTTATATACAGCAGATGGTACCGAATATCTAGATGCTTTGACAGGAATCGCAGTATGTGGTTTGGGGCATGCACATCCAGTCATTGCATCTGCTATAGCAGAACAAGCTGCAACATTAGTGCACACTAGTAATTTATTTGAAATCCCTTGGCAAACTGCAGCAGCGCAGAAACTTGCTGAAGTCTCTGGAATGGAAGAAATTTTCTTTTCGAACAGTGGCGCTGAATCAAATGAAGGAGCAATCAAAATTGCACGTAAGTTTGGGGCGCAACAAGGTATTTCAAATCCTAAAATTATCGTAGCTGAGCAGTCTTTCCATGGACGTACATTGGCAACTTTGTCTGCAACAGGGAATAAGAAAGTTCAGGAAGGTTTTGCACCATTAGTCGATGGTTTTGTTCGTGTGCCGTTTGGGGATGTTGAGGCGATTCAAGAAGCTGCGATTCATCATCCTGATATTGTTGCAATCTTGATTGAACCAATTCAAGGTGAGGGTGGTGTTAATACTGCACCACAAGGCTTCAGTTATCTTGAAGAAGTACGTGCGTTATGTAATCAACATAATTGGCTCATGATGCTTGATGAGATTCAAACTGGGAATGGTCGTACTGGTAAGTATTTTGCTTATCAACACACCAATATTATTCCTGACGTGATGACAACTGCTAAAGGTTTAGGTAATGGATTTCCAGTCGGTGCAGTGATGACGCAAGGGAAAGCTGTTGGAATACTCGGTGCGGGAAGTCACGGTTCTACTTATGGTGGAACTGTATTGGGTTCACGTGTGGTTTATACCGTAATTGATACGATTCAACATGAAAATGCGGTAGAGAATGCAGCAACGGTTGGGGCGTATATCGTTGATCAATTAAGAGCTCAACTCGCTGAAAATAATGTTCAAGTGCGTGGTTTTGGTATGATGATTGGTATTCAACTACCTAAGGATTGTGCTGAATTAGTTGCAATTGCACGAGATCAATATAAATTGATTATTAATGTAACTGCTGGATCTGTGGTTCGTTTATTACCACCATTGAATATGACTCAAGCACAAGCAGATGAATTATTACAACGCTTGGTTCCTGCTATTCGTAATTTCTTGACAGCATAAGTTTTATTTCTATAAAAAAGGGCAATTTTATATTGCCCTTTTTTTATTCAGGAATTTAGCCTGAAATATACTGTTGTAGCTGTTCAATTAAAATACGTTGATCTTCCATTGCGGCTTTAACTAAATCGCCAATGGAAATAAAACCAACCAACTTGTCATTTTCTAATACTGGTAAATGACGTAAATGACGATCAGTCATCAGCTGTAAACACTCTTCAACAGTGTTGTTTAGACTTACGGTGATGACTTTTGAGGTCATAATATCCGCAACCAACGTGCTATTTGATGAACGCTCCATCAATGCAATCTTACGGGTATAGTCACGTTCAGAAAAAATCCCAATGACTTTCTCATCCTCTGCAACGACCAAAGCACCTACACCTTTGTCTGCCATAATTTTAATTGCTTCAAGTACAGTCGAATTTGGCGAGATTGTAAAAACAGATTGTTCAGCTTTATTTTTGATGACTTGAGCAACGATTGTCATTGTTTATTCCACCTGTGTTGTATTGTCGTTTTCATTTAACTTAACGGTATTTTTTTTAATTGCAAAGCCCTAATTGCAGCTTAATGATGACTTTTTATACATATTCTGAATAAAAATATCCGTTCATGTGTCTAATTTCTCTTAAACAGCTATAGCAGTTTGATGATGCATAAAGAAAAAGTGCTGCATCTGCTGTGTAGAGAGTTTAAATTTGCAATGAGATGAGTTAAATAGAGCTGGTTCTACTTGCAAACGCGTCAGCAATGGAAGTAAGGATTCATGAAAATCTTTTGATGTGATTTTACGCGGTTTGTAGTGTTTCCAATTTGACTGAGCATAGCGATGCGCTTGAACACCGTTGAGCCAAAAAGGAAATACATGTCCATTTTGATCAGACTTAATTGCCCAACCATCATGATAAAGACCCCAAAGAACTCCGCAATACATCATTGTTTTTAGAATTGATATTTTAATCATCAACTCACTTGATACTGGTTTGAAATGATTGAACCGATACATGTCGTTAAACTGATCTTATTTAAACTTATGTTTTATTATAAGAAATCTAGATGGCATTTATGTTTAAACTATTCATATAAATCGTAAGCAAATATTCTAGGTGATGAAAACATGCCTATAACTACGATTCATGTAGGGGATAACATAGTAGTGATTTCATGCTAATTTTAAAAACAAATGAGCGACCTTTGGTGTAGCGCAAGACAAACGAAGTGCGTAGTCGTTATTTAAAAAAAGTATTATGAATAATCAGGCATAAAAAACGCCACCTAAGTGACGTCTCTTTATGCTTTTAGTGTTGCCATCTTTTGCCAGTATTGGGCTTTCAAAGAGTCTCGTTCGACTCGGAAACCTTGATAGTACAATTCTGCTAGAAATAACGCTGCTTTACCATGTCCTGCTTGTGCAACTTGTTCAAGATCTTTTACTGCGTCTTGAAAGTTTTTTTGCGATTGGATTGTATTTACCGCATTCGCATAAACATGCTCTAGTTCATGTTGTGTAAAATGTTGAATCATATATAACTCCTTATTTTAATTATGATTACCGCATATTCTATTCGAAGCTACATTGCTCCGAATTTAAGCTAATTTATCACTTGTTTGTGAAGTTATTATGACAAAATTAATTGAATTGTCAAATAACCAAAGTGACTGAGCAGATTTTTATTTACATTAAATAAAAGCTTACACGATGAAACACTCTGTGCAAATAATTTTAAGTAAAATCAAAGTGAGAAGAATAGAAAAGGAGAAAAATATGTCACATACAATTGATGGTTTAAGCTTTGATATGCCGCCAACTGAGAATCAAATTATTGCTTTAGCACATCATCATCGCAAATTGCTTGATGAGGCTGTTTTTCATCAAGAGATCCACCTTGGTGATTATTGTTTAGCGCAACGTAAACGTGTTTATGATTTTGCGATAAATCTTAGTCCTCAAGAAAAAGATCGTTTTTACGAAATTTACAATGGTGAGCTACTTAGAATTGCAGATGAAGATGATTTGCATCCAGCAGATGCTGAAAGTGGAGTTGGGATGTTTGCGATATTTATAACCTTGCTCATTATTGCATTTATTTTATATTTTGCTTTCGTGCGTACGCTAACAAGTTAAATAGTTGGATATCCGGTAGGTGTTGCGTTATTGGTTGAAAAACAATCTTTAACGCATACTTTGCTAGACATTGATGAATGTTGATACTTGCTCTAAGTGAGGTAGATACATACACTGCTTCATAACACTGAGGTTGGTTATGTTGTCTATCATTTCTAAACATAAAATTTTGCAGTCTAAGTATCGACTGAAACTAGACCGATTTTTTAATATTTTGGTCATTATTGTTATTTTGTCTATTTTTATAGTGGGTTATAAAGCTTTACTACGCCCAGTGAATGACCAGCAACTTGATCATGTAATTCAATTATCCCTGCAAGCAAGCCACCCAAGGACGCAGTCGATGGCTAAAGATATTTTAAAGTATCCTAAAATTCAAAAATTCAGCTATTTACGTCTCATGCATGCCTATCAATTTGAATCAAATCGGATTAAACAATATCCAGCAATGGCACGAGAGGATGAGTAGTTTTAAATCAAAATTTTTAATGATAAATGAATGGTTTATGTCAGTCGGGAAAAAGAAATCAATTTGTGCTAGACTGACGATCTTTTTAAAAGCTGCTTTATTCTCAAGGAATCGACATGCAACAGCAATCGAATATTCAAAATAAATTCTTGATAGATGCTGACATCGGTGATGATGATGTGACCCTGCCAAGTTTACCTGCTGTCGATGTTCCGATTATTGAACCTGCAACACCTACAACAGTAGAACAAACGTCTACTGTTGTTTCTGTGGAGTCAGCTACACCTGTTGTCGAAGAAGAAAAATCAGGTGGTTTCTTTGGTCGCATGAAAGATGGTTTAACCAAAACACGCCGTAGTTTTACGGATGGTATGGTGAATATCTTGATTGGTGGTAAAGAAATCGATGATGAATTATTAGAAGAAGTTGAAGAGCAATTATTGGTTGCTGATATTGGTGTCGATGCTACCAAAACGATTATTGCAAACTTGACAGAACGGACAGCACGTGGTGATTTGATTTATTCACATGCATTGTACAAAGCACTACAAGAAGAGTTAGTTGCATTGCTTGCTCCGCGTGTTAAGCCCTTACATATTGACCCAAATAAGTCTCCTTATGTGATTCTTATGGTCGGTGTAAATGGTGTTGGTAAAACGACAACTATTGGTAAACTAGCAAAACGTTTACAGGGTGAGGGCAAGAAAGTGATGTTGGCTGCTGGTGATACTTTCCGTGCAGCTGCCACAGAGCAATTACAGATTTGGGGAGAGCGTAATGACATCCCAGTTGTTGCTCAGGGTCATGGTGCTGATAGTGCATCAGTGATTTTTGATGCTTTTGAAAGTGCTCGTGCTAAAGGGATTGATGTATTAATCGCAGATACGGCTGGACGTTTGCAAAATAAATCTCATTTGATGGAAGAACTCAAAAAAGTTAAACGTGTTATGCAGAAAATTGATGCGACTGCACCACATGAAATTATGTTGATTGTTGATGCTGGTACAGGTCAAAATGCAATTAATCAAGTGCAACTGTTTGATGAAGCAGTTGGATTAACGGGTATCACGATTACCAAGTTAGATGGCACAGCAAAAGGTGGCGTGCTTTTCAATATTGCAAGCCGTACCCATGTTCCAATCCGATATATTGGTGTAGGTGAGAAGATTGACGATTTACGTCCATTTTCAGCTAAATCATTTGTAGCAGCATTGTTTGAAACAGATAAATAATGAAATTCTGC
>NZ_GG665951.1:0-1073 GCF_000156555.1 Acinetobacter sp. ATCC 27244 | reverse complement strand
AAATATCTAAAGTGGAACAAGTCACATGTAAAATGTTTTACACTGATTATGATTGCATTAATTGTAAAACAGACATGTAATCTTTCTTCTGCATCTAAAGCCTTACCCATCAAGTGCTTACCACAATCATTTTATCGACGTATACAACGCTTCTTTGCAGGTCAGTATTTTGATTATCGTCAAATTTCTCAGTTGATTTTCAATATGTTTTCATTCGACAAAGTGCAACTGACTTTAGATAGAACCAATTGGAAATGGGGAAAACGAGATATCAATATCTTGATGTTAGCCATCGTCTATCGTGGAATAGCGATACCTATTGTTTGGACATTGCTCAATAAACGTGGAAATTCAGATACAAAAGAGCGTATTGCTTTGATTCAACGCTTTATCTCTATTTTTGGTAAAGACCGTATTGTGAATGTGTTCGCAGACAGAGAATTTATCGGTGAGAAATGGTTTACATGGTTAATTGAAAATGACATCAACTTCTGTATACGTGTTAAAAAAACTTTATTGTGACCAATCACTTAGCCAGGAATCATAAAATTAGTGATTTATTTCGTCATCTTCAAGTTGGTCAAACTGAATGTCGTAAACGACGTATTTGGGTTGGTCGAGTGAAACTGTATATTAGTGCGCTACGATTAGAAGATGGGGAACTTTTACTTGTTGTTTCTCCTATGTTTAATGCTTCTGCTATTCGTGATTATGCATTACGCTGGGAAATCGAAACCTTATTTAGTTGTCTCAAAGGACGTGGATTCAATCTTGAAAATACTCGTTTAACAGACCCTGGACGAGTCAAGAAATTGATAGCAGTGCTAGCTATCGGTTTCTGTTGGTGCTATTTAACAGGTGAATGGCAACATGATCGAAAAAAAGCGATAAAAATAAAGAAGCATGGACGACTTTCAGTAAGTTTATTTCGCTACGGTTTGGACTATGTTCAAATGGCTATTCTACGTTTGATTGGTTTTGGAAAAAAAGAAGAATTTAAGAAAGTGCTCGCAATTTTAAGAAAGAAAAAGCCTGATAGGACAAGGGCCCTATGAAATTTGTCGTGTACAGAG
>NZ_GG665952.1:260219-278742 GCF_000156555.1 Acinetobacter sp. ATCC 27244 | reverse complement strand
TTTTTTAGTTTAAATATTAAAGCTATTTTTCAACAAATGCGCGTTCAATAACATAATCACCCATCACACCCATACGTGGTGATTCAACCAAGCCGTGTTGATCGAGTAGTGCAGCAACATCTTTTAGGAATGCTGGGCTACCACAAAGCATGGCACGGTCAGTTTCACGATTGAAACGAGGCAAACCAATTTTTTCAAATAATTCGCCAGTTTCAATTGCTGTTGTTACACGACCTTGTGTATGGAATGGTTCACGCGTCACAGTTGGGTAGTAAATCAACTTGTCTTTGATTCCTAATTCTTCAAAGAATTCATGGTTAGGAAGTTCATTCAAGATGAGATCTTGATAAGCGAGTTCAGATACATAGCGTGTACCGTGAACCATAATCACTTTTTCAAATTTTTCGTAAGTTTCTGGATCACGAAGTAAAGAAAGAAATGGCGCAAGACCTGTACCAGAAGATAAAAGATATAAGTTTTTACCTGGTAATAAGTCGTCGTGTACTAAAGTACCTGTAGGTTTTTTTGAAATCAGGATTTCGTCGCCTACTTGTACTTTTTGTAAAATAGAAGTTAGTGGACCGTCCTGTACTTTAATCGAGAAGAATTCAAGTTCTTCTTCATAGTTCGCACTTGCAATCGAATAAGCGCGCATTAAAGGCTTGCCATTCACTTCAAGTCCGATCATCACAAACTGACCATTTTTAAAACGTAAGCTTGCATCGCGTGTGGTTTTAAAGCTGAAAAGTGTGTCATTCCAGTGGTGAACATGAGTAATGCGTTCAACGTTAAAAGCAGCCATTAAAGGTCTCGATCACAGATAAAAGAAACAGATTGCTATTCTAATCTAAAATCATTCTCGATAAACTGAATATATTTAATTGTGTTTATAAGAAAAAGTGATGATTGACGCTGTAACGATGCCGATTATTGGCTATATGCATTCTCCTTATCGTGAAAAATTTGGCATTCCTCGACAGCCAAATCTTGTAGAAGTCGAATGCTTTATAGAGATGGTAGACCCCTATAATGATTTGTTGGCATTTGATGGTTTGGAGAATTTCAGTCATTTGTGGCTAGTGTGGCAGTTTCATGACAATAAAAATAGTGATAACAGCTTGAATCAACAGCCTAAATTTCGCGCACAAGTACGCCCGCCGCGTCTAGGAGGGAATCAGAAAATAGGGGTCTTTGCAACAAGAAGTATGTACCGCCCATCACCGATTGGTTTGTCTGTGGTCCGTTATCTGCGTGTTGAAAAACACGCCAAGAGCGTTCGTCTGTACGTTTCGGGAGCAGATTTATTGAATGGTACGCCGATTTTGGACATAAAGCCCTATATTCAGTATTCGGATGCAATAGTTGATTCGGTAAGTGGCTATGCACAAGAACAGCCTGTACGTAAGTTGGTACGATGGATGGAATCTGCACAATCACAGCAGCTACTGTTACTAAAGCAAGGTATTTTAAATAAAAGAGTATTAGGCGAACTCGAACAAGTGTTATCTTTAGATCCACGACCTGCATATCAAGATGATGCGGAACGGGTCTATGGAATGTGTTTTGCAGAATTAAATATTCAATTTACAGTGGATGAAAGGAATGTGTCGATTGTAAATATAGAGCAAACAAACTTAGAAATATAAATGAGTTATAAATTTGGGGAACAGACGGTAATGCAAGCACAAGCAAAATTTGCAAATTTTTCTTTTACAGTCGATGTGACGTGGTGTTTAGAGCAACTACTAAAAGATGGACTCATTACTGAACGAGATAAATTACTTATTCAGACCACTCATCGACAAAAAGAGCAATTGAAATGGCATCCGTTGCACTGGATTGCGAACTTCAAGCTCAAAGATCAGTTAAATCCAACCTCTACTTTGACGTTGAATCGTTTATGTCAGTGGCTTGCTGAAAAAGCGGCAGTTCCATTGTTCGTGATTGACCCTTTAAAGGCAGATGTAACAGCTCTAACTAGCGTTATGTCACAAGAGTTTGCGGTTAGAAATCACATTCTTGCGGTTGAAGTACATGCCGATCGGATTTTGATTGGAACTGATCAACCGTTTTCTACAGAGTGGCAAAATAACTTAGAGCGAAGTTTAGCCCCGAAAAGAATAGAAAAAGTTTTACTGAATCCAGAGCAATTACAACGATATTTGCATGAATATTATCAAGTGAGTCGAGCAGTCAACTCATCACAAAATACCAGCGCATTTGATCGTGATAATAAAGGTGTAGAAGCACTTTTACAGTTAGGAGACACCCAAAATCCAGATGCAAATGATCAACACATTGTTAAATTGGTTGACTGGGTGCTGCAATTTGCTTTTGAACAGGGCGCCAGTGATATTCATCTTGAACCTCGTAAGGATAAGGGGAAGGTACGTTTCCGTATCGATGGGGTGTTGCATACGATTTATAATATGCCTGCAAATACGCTGACCGCAGTTATTTCCCGCATCAAAATCCTTGGCCGGATGAATGTCGCTGAAAAGCGTAAACCTCAAGATGGTCGTTTAAAAACCAGAACGCCAAAGGGACAAGAGACAGAATTGCGTCTTTCTACTTTGCCGACTGCTTTTGGCGAAAAGTTAGTCATGCGTATCTTTGATCCAGAAGTGTTAGTACGAAGCTTTCAACAACTTGGTTTTGAAGGGCATTTATTACAGAGTTGGCAACAACTCACCCAACATAGCCATGGGATTATTTTAGTCACGGGACCGACAGGTTCTGGGAAAACCACAACACTCTATTCATCGCTAAAACAATTGGCGACTGAACAAGTCAATGTCTGTACCATTGAAGATCCGATTGAAATGCTTGAGCCAAGTTTTAACCAGATGCAGGTCAATCCAAACATTGAGTTGGGTTTCGCTGATGGGGTACGTGCTTTAATGCGTCAAGATCCTGACATTATCATGGTGGGTGAGATTCGTGATCATGATACTGCGAATATGGCGATTCAGGCAGCGTTGACAGGGCATCTGGTGCTATCAACTCTTCATACCAATGATGCGCCGTCGAGTTTGACACGACTACATGATCTTGGTGTACAGCCTTTCTTAACTTCAGCTACGATTTTAGGGGTGTTAGCACAGCGTTTAGTACGTCGATTGTGTCCACATTGCAAGCAAGAAACAGCAATAAATGAGCAAGAGTGGGAGCATTTAACCTTTGATTATATGATGGATATGCCAACCACAATGTTCAAGGCAGTAGGTTGTGAAGTATGCCGTCATACAGGTTATAAAGGTCGTGTCGGTATATATGAATTTATGCCTGTGAGTCTAGAGTTAAAGTCACTAATCAGCGCACATGGCACACTCAATGATCTTCGAACTCAAGCAAAAAAAGAAGGTATCGAACCATTGCGAATAGCGGGTGCTCGTAAGGTGATTGAAGGAGTGACAACGCTGGAAGAGGTTTTGCGAGTTGTTCCACTTAGCTAGTTGATTTTTCCATCTTCAGATTCACCTCATCTTGGTTTGTTTAAATAACCTCATCGAAATGATGAAATTAGAATGAGGAAATCAAGATGAACGTATTTTCAAAAGTAGCAGTGATTGCGAGTTTGGTTGGTGCAACGACCATGGTTGCAGCGAATACGGGTGCGGTAAATCAACAAGCTTTGACACCAACACAGATTAGTACGGTACAGCAAGCATTGACCTTAAAGGATGATACACCTATCAAGCTCAAAGGTTATATTGTTAAAGCAATTGGTGATGAAAAGTACCAGTTTAGTGATCAAACAGGTAGTATCACCGTCGATATTGATGATGAATTATGGCAAGGTAAGCCAATCTCAGCCAAAACGCCTGTGACTATCATTGGTGAAATTGATATTGACTACAAACCGAAGAAACGTGTTGAAGTTGATGTAGATCAAGTTCAATTTTGATGACAGGTGCTCATACAAAACCACATGATATTCATGTGGTTTTTTGTTTATGCTTTAATTGAATATTAAAAATAAAATGAGAGCGTTTATTGATGCGGATTTTATTGGCAGAAGATGATGCTTCACAGGCGGAAAGCATTAAAGACTGGTTGGAAATGGATGGTTATAGTGTTGATTGGGTTGAGCGTGGTGATCATGCAATCTTAGCAGTTGAACAACATCAGTATGACTGTGTATTACTTGATCGAGGTTTGCCAAAAGCATCTGGTGATCAGATTTTAAAATCAATTCGGCAACGTAACCTAAAAACACCAGTTATTTTCATAACTGCAAAAGATCATATCCATGATCGGGTTGAAGGTTTAGATCTGGGTGCAAATGACTATTTAGTTAAACCGTTTAACTTAGAAGAGTTATCTGCAAGAGTACGATCACAACTACGCCAGCATCAGGTTGATGCAGGGCAATATCTTAAATTTGCTGATTTAAAACTCGATCCACAAGCGAAAACCTTGAGTCAGGCAGAGCAGACAGTAAATTTAACTGCGAAGGAGTTTCAAATTTTATATAAATTAATGCAAAAACCAGATCATATTTTTACGCGGGAACAATTAGAAGAATCTCTGTATGCATGGGGAGATGAAATTGAAAGTAATGCAATCGAAGTGTTTATTTATCAAATTCGCAAAAAAATAGGCGGACAGTATATTAAGACCGTCCGTGGACTTGGCTATCGAATGCATCAGGAATAAACAATGAAAGTACTGTCTTTGCAGACGAAACTAATAAAAACTTCAATGATGAGTTCAATCATTGTTGGCTGCGTGGCATTACTTTTATTCCTCATTATATCTGTTTACCAGACCATGCAAGTACAAGATGAAATCATGGATGAAATTTCAGATATGTTATTAATTTCAGATTTGACGGCAACATCTGGACAGCAAATAGATGAACTTAGTGATCAGTTTGACATTCAATATCGGTTAAGCAACCAGCATTATGTGCTCACTCAATCTGAGAAATTTCAACTTGATCAACAATATTATAAGTTTGCGATAGCACGCAATGATTATGGTTTTATTTGGCAGGATCAACAATTATGGCGTAGTTATACAGCTAAAGATACTCAGTCAAATATGCACGTTTTGGTGATACAACCTTTAGCTGAACGTTTTGAAGCATTATGGCATAGCATTGTTGGGTACAGCTTAATTCTCATTTTGGTATGGCTAGTACAATGGCTTATTCTATATTTGCTTATTAAACGGCAGTTTAAAATGATTCACCAATTGTCGGCACAAATTTCTGAAAGAAATGCTGATGATCTTCGTCCTATACATTCTGGTGAAATTGAACTTAAAGAATTGCAACCTATGTTGAATCAATTGAATCAATTGTTGCAACGTTTGAATCAATCATTACAAGCTGAACAACGTTTTACGGCAGATGCATCACATGAGCTGAGATCACCACTTTCAGCGATTCAAATGCGTCTACAATTATTACAACGTAAATATCCTGAACGTGCTACAGATTTTATTCAAATACAGCAGGATGTTAGTCGAGGAATTCAGACTCTAGAAAACTTACTTTTACTGGCACGTTTAGATCCTGAACATGCTGATAATCTTCCCAAAACTCATTTTTCACTAAATGAATTGATTACTGAGGTGATGCAAGCACAAGCATTATTTGCAAATGAAAAATCAATACAATTCCATCCTCAGCTTAGCGTGACAGAAGGTAGTGAGGTTTTTGCAAATCGTCAGTTAATGTTTAGTTGCATTCGAAATATTGTGGACAATGCAATTCGGTATACACCAAAACAGGGAAAAGTCTATATTCAGCTTGACCAATCTCACAACTCATTTGAACTGATTATTGAAAATGAAGGGGAAATGATAAATGAGGAAGTACTGGCACGCTTAGGTGAACGTTTCTATCGGGCTTTAGGAACGAAAACACAGGGTTCAGGGTTGGGTTTATCGATCTGTAAAAAGATAATTGAGCTTCATTATGGGCGAATTGAATTCTCCCAATCGACCTATGGAGGACTCAAAGTAAGTATTCAATTAAAAATAGAACAGCAAACGCCTAAACGTCATAAGGGATAAAAAAAAGCAGTACGCGCTGACATACTGCTATTCCCACGTTTATTATTATCCGATTTTTATTATATTACTTTGTTAAAATCAGGCGGTTGTTGCGAGTCAAACGCAAACGGTATTCTTCTCCAGCATGCATAATCCGAATTTCACGTCCTAAGGCAAAAAGGTTGTTTGAATGTAGCATTGGCAAAGATTGAGCTGAGTCTGTGCTACGAGTAAATAAGTTAAATGGTGCGTTCATTTGTTATGCTCCGTGGTGTGTTTTTTAATGTTTTAAATGATAATCATTATCGAATACACCTGTCAACGAAATTTTTGCTAATTTACAAAATCATTTATTATTTTTTATTTGGGATATGTAATTGAAGTGTTCGGTTCCTTATACTTTTGATGAAATCTCAGGGATATTAAACTGTTATGGCTAAATCGATAGTTGAAGTTGCGATTGCAATTTTATTGCATAAATCAAAAGTGCTTGTCGGATGGAGGCAAGCAAATCAACATCAGGGCAATAAACATGAATTTCCTGGCGGTAAAGTCGAACAGCATGAAACGCCTGAACAGGCTTGTCGGCGTGAGATCTATGAAGAGGTTGGGATTGGTCTAAAAGATTGGCACAAATTCGATGTTATTCAGCATGAATATGATGATTTGATTGTGCGCTTACATTTATTTCATGCACATGTTCCAGATCAGTTCTTGGATTTAATTCATCAGCCATGGACGTGGTACAGCCGAGATCAATTACAGAATTTGAATTTTCCAAAGGCGAATAAGACAATCATCGAACGATTGGTATGGTCACATCTAATTAAGATCAGCGATCTTCTGTCTGCATTGCCACATAGTGATGCGCAATTTTATTGGCGTAATGAAAAGCTAAACATCGTGGAAGTTCAACAGCAATTATCGATATTGACTGATGACCAACTCAATAAGTTGATTATCAATTTTAGTCTTTGGCAACAACTTGATTCTAAATTACAAGCAAAAATTCAGACGATTCATTTAAAACAATCACAGCTTATGCGTTTTAAAAATGGTGAATTGATTGTTGGTAAGCGTTTTATCGCTGCATGTCATGATGCCGTGTCTTTAAAACATGCTCATGATATAGGTTGTGATGCTGTGTTTTTAAGTCCTGTGAATCAGACAGAGACTCATCTTCAAGCCAAAGTGTTAGGCTGGGATGGTTTTTCTGAATTGGCTGAGAATAGTGATATTCCAGTGTTTGCCTTGGGTGGTGTTGCACCTAAAGATATAGAACAAGCCCAAAAACATCATGCTTATGGGCTTGCTGGGATTCGTGAGTTTGAATCGATAGAATAGGTTCTGTTGGTATTTCACAGATCTTCGTTTACAGAGAACGAATCATTCTTCTCGCTTCATCGGCTTTTACGTTGTGATTTCGCGCTTCACTAGCACGAAGTACGATTGTCCAAAGTTGCTTTTTCATTACATTACTTTGCGCATAACTCAAACCACGTCGAGCAAGAGCTTCAGCATTTGCATATTGCTTACGTTGATCAGCAATCAATGCCAAATATAAGTATGTTTCAGCGGCTTGAGGTGCAATACGTTGTGCCTGAAGCGCAAAACGTTCGGCATCGCCAAACTGTTTTTGTTTGTACGCAGTTTGAGTCTTTTGCATCAATGTCTTAAAAGCGGGTAATTGCGTACCGTCATTGCTAAATCTTTGCTGTACCTTTTGTTCAGGCACTACGACTGGAACAGTTTGGCGCTTAATTTCTTTTTGCTCATAAGGTGTGATTTTGACGCCAGAAGAGGGTGGCGTAACTTTCTTCTGGCTATCATTTACCTTCGGAAGTGGTGTTTGAGGCGTAGGACGTTCTGGTGTTGTGCTACAACCAGCAAGTATCATTACACCTGTTAAGAATAGCGATTTTTTAATCATTTCCAATCATCCGATCACTTAGTTATTGCCACTGTAACTACCGCTAGAGATAATGCGTGTAGAAGTTTGATTGGATAAATCAGTATCCATTTGATTTTCGGTTTCACGGATATAATTTCCGATACTGTCGTCATTACCATCATCATAATCATTCTGAGGGATATAGGTAGGCTCAACTTCGTAGTGTGATTGACCGCAGAGGGTTGCACGACGTGGTACAGTTTGACGAAGTAGAGGAATGTACATTGCACCCTCACAACCTTGCGCTGACAGATCACCCGTAGAGCGATCAATCCATTGCCATTGGACATTATCCGTTTGACGTAAATTTACTGGTTCTTGACGAAGTTGTCTCATGACATTGGTCCAAACAGGCAATGCACCTGACGAACCTGTAAGCCCTGTAACCTTGTTGTCATCTAGACCTAACCAAACCACAGCAACATGATTTCCTGAATAACCTGCAAACCAAGAGTCGCGTGTATCGTTCGTTGTACCAGATTTACCAGCAAGATTTAATGATTCAGGTAGACTGTTATATGCAGAACGTCCAGTACCTGTACGCATGACCTGTTGTAAGCCATAATTCAAGATATAGGCTGCTGCTGGATCAATGGTTTGTTGAACATTTAAACCAAATCGATCGAGCACGCGACCCTGAGCATCTACGACCGAACGAATTGAGCGTGTTGGATATTTAAAACCACCCGTTGCGAAGTTCCCATAGATACTGAGCACTTCCATCGGTGACATGTTTACTGCACCAAGGTAAATAGAAGGATAGGCTGGAATATCTGAGTTTACTCCAAACTGTTTCAGCTTATTACTAAATGAAGAGAGACCAAATTCATTTGCTAAACGCACAGTTGAAAGGTTATAGGAGTTAGCCAGCGCTTGTTGCATCGGCACGATACCATTTTCATTGCCACTATAATTTTTGGGTGACCAGCTTTTACCGCCATCAATTGGAATATTGACAGCCGTGTCTTCAACTGGGCTTGCCCATGTATAGCGACCAGATTCAATTGCATTTAAGAAAATGACAGGTTTTAATAGAGAACCAACTTGACGTTTTGCATCAATTGTACGGTTAAAGCCAGTAAAGTCTTGAGTTGAACCAACTGCTGCAATTAACTCACCATTTTCAGGGTGAGCAACTAAAATAGCACCTTGTAAGTCTTTAAGACGAGCAGGATTACGTTGAGCCAAGCGTTCAACTGAGTTTTTAAATACAGTTTGTACTTTGGTTTGTGCAATTGGATCAAGTGTAGTGAAAATCCTTAAACCCTGATTAGTTATGTCACTTTCTTGGTATTCCGTACGTAATTGACGGCGAACAATATCGAGGAAGTCTGGGAATTTAGCTGGTCCAACGGTTGGTTTGCTAATAACATTGAGCGGACGAGCAATCTCATCTTGATATTCTGCTTCTGTTAAATAACCCATGACCATCATATTGTTTAAAACGACATCACGACGCTTTTTAGCTGCTTCAGGATTCCGCCAAGGATTATAAAGAGAAGGGCCTTGTACTAAACCGACCAAAAATGCTTGTTGAGAAATGTTGAGCTCACGCAGAGGTAAGCCAAAGTAGAATTGTGATGCTAGTCCGTAACCATTAATTGAATAGTTACCATTTTGACCTAAATTTACTTCGTTTAAATAAGTTTCTAGGATTTCTTCTTTACTGTAATGAAATTCAATCAACAATGCCATGAGTGCTTCATTGGCTTTACGTTTAAGTGTTTTTTCTGGAGATAAATAAAAATTCTTAACGAGTTGTTGCGTCAGGGTAGATCCCCCTTGACGTTTACCACCTGTAGCGTTACTCACCAAAGCACGAGCTGTACCACGTAGTGAAACACCATGGTGCTGGTAAAAATTACGATCTTCCGTTGAAATTAAGGCTTCAATCAGCGTTTTAGGCACGCGATCAAGTTTAATTAGCACACGATCTTCATTATGTTGAGGGTAAATTCCGCCGATTAGCATTGGCTCTAAACGAGCAATACCAGTACTTGAAGGTTTAGTTGAACGAATATCTCCAACACGACCATCTGAAAAACCAACTTCTAATACTTGCTCAGGTTCAGTACTGTCGCCATAGTCAAAACCACGCGTATGCACATAAAGTTTATTACCTTTTGTGACATAACTGCCTGACTTTTCATAATTGCTCGTGTTTTTATAACCCAGTAGTTTTAGTTCTTGAATGAAGTTTTCTTGGGTAATTGGCGCATTCGCATAAACCTCTAACGGGCGAGCAAATACTTTAGCAGGGATATCCCAGCGCTGACCTTCAAACTTATTGCGAATAATATTATCTAATCGGATCAGATAGATACTAAAGGCAACAAATATACCGATCACTAAAATTAAAAAGATTAGGCCTATAAAACCGATACCACGTTCACACTTCATAGATTTGCGTTAAAACAAAAACAATGTGGCTAATGATGCGTAGCTTATGAGCATTTTGCAATCACAAAACTGTGAATAAATAGCAACATGCAACAAAATCTTTCAAAACAAGTGGAGAATCACTGCATTAAAAACACAGAATCTACATTTTTATAGTTTTTAATCAATCATCAACGAATAATGATATGATATGCGAGAATCGCAACGGAGCCACATTTTTCGTGCAAATTTCACATAAATCCTTTCGAAATATTGGTCTAATTGGGCGACCAGATAAGTATTCTGTTGTAGAAACGTTATGTCTCATTCATGATCATTTAATTACTTTAGGGCTAAATCCTGTCTTTGATCAAGAAACATCACAATTGGTTCCGTACAGCCACGGACAAACCGTAAGCCGTAACTTATTGGGTGAGGTGGTTGATCTTGTCGTTGTTGTGGGCGGTGATGGATCTCTATTGCATGCCGCTCGTGCCTTAGTTCGATATAATACTCCTGTAATTGGCATTAACCGTGGTCGATTAGGCTTTTTAACCGATATCAAACCTGCGGAAGCTATTTTTAAACTTGATCAAGTGTTACAAGGTCAATTTCAATTGGATCGCCGTTTCTTGTTGGAAATGGAAGTTCGCACCAATAATGAAACGATCTATGATGCGATTGCCTTAAATGATGTGGTTTTGCATTCAGGAAGATCGGTTCATATGATTGATTTTGAATTGAGTATTGATGGACAATATGTATATCGGCAACACAGTGATGGTTTGATTGTTTCGACACCAACAGGTTCAACTGCTTATGCATTGTCAGGTGGTGGCCCGATTTTGCATCCGAGTATGGATGCGATTGCTTTAGTTCCAATGCACCCGCATACATTATCATCTCGTCCGATTGTTGTAGGTGGTCATAGCGAAGTTAAAATCACGATTCGTGAAAATCGTGTTTTACCAATGGTCAGTGCTGATGGACAACATAGCGTTGCGTTAAATGTTGGTGATACTGTACATATTCGAAAACATCCATTTAAACTAAGCTTATTACATCCACCTGGTTATGACTTCTATATGGCATGTCGTACTAAACTAGGCTGGAATCAAGATTTCGAATCTTTTCAACAGGATGAATCATGAATATTGAACAAATGCTCGCTATTTTAAATCCTGAGATTGTAGAGCGATTAAAAACAGCCGTGGAAATCGGTAAATGGCCAAATGGTGTTGCCTTGACTAAAGAGCAACGTCAAACATGTATGCAAGCTGTTTATGCATGGGAAATAGAAAATCTTCCAGAAGAACAGCGTAGTGGTTATATTGATCGTGGTAGCAAAGAAGAAGGTGAAGAATGTGATGATGATCATCATAAAAATGAGCCTGAGTTCAAGCCGATTCGTTTCGTGTAATGACGCTTAAGAAATATTAAATGTCTCGATATTCTCGGGACATTTTTTTATCGTTTGATTTAATCATGGCGAATAGCTATGAAATGAGACGATTTAAATAAATTGCAATAAAATAAGACAAAAATTGTCACAAATAGACGGGACGGTCTGAATATCTGATCGAATTTTCCTGTAAAATGCCCTCACGTTTAAAAAAACTCAATAAGAAGCGATGTTCAAGACTATTTATGCTGCATTAGAACAACTTGGCTTAACCGCACAAAAACGTGCGATACACATACAATTTGCCAATCCGAGCTTAAATCAACAAGTCTTCCTCCAAAAAATTCAAGGTCAGCATGCCATTAATCAGGGCATGACTGCAGAACTGATCTGCCTTTCTACTAATGCAACGATTCCATTAAAACAATTCATCGGTTGTCAGGCAGCGATCGACCAAGTCACCGATACAGGCACACTATTCAGAACCACAGGGATTATCACAGAAGCCGTACAAGGACAATCTGACGGTAGCCTTACGCTCTATAAACTCAAACTCCAAGATGCAACCGCGCTGTGGCATAAACGCCGAAACAGCCGCGTGTTTATGAATAAAAATGTACTCGACATCGTACAAACCCTATTTAAAGAATGGCAACAACGCAGCCCACTATTTGCATCAAGTCTTACACTCGACCTTGGTGGGATCAAACAAGACTACGACATCCGTCCCTTTGTGATGCAAGCCAATGAAAGCGACTACGACTTCATTACCCGCTTACTCAGAAGCGAAGGCATCAACTGGCTGATCGATGAAGCTCAACTCAACGTTGCCAACAGCAACAACCCCATCCAAGCTCAAAAACTCCGCTTGATCGATGACAACAGCCAATACCAAGCCTTAAATCGAAGAACAATACGCTACCACCGCAGCAGTGCCACCGAACAATACGACAGCATGACCAGCCTCATTGCAGAACGTTCGTTACAACCGACTGCAGTCCATATCCAACGCTGGCAAGCCGATGCCTTAGAACAAGAAGATGGGGCAGGTAGCGTCCAAAGCAAACACCAACATAGCCAACAACACGACAACGCTAGTCTAGGACTCGAAGATGCATGGCACTTCACCCCCGCATGGATGCAAGACTTGAATGGTGAAGATGGTGCAACAGCTTCAGGCAACACCCAAATCGAAAAACTGAACCAACACCTCAGTCACTACCACGATGCCCAAGCCAAACAATTTATCGCCAGTACTACCGTGCGAGATACCCAAGTCGGCTACTGGTTTAAACTCAACGAACACCCAGAGATCGACCAACACAGTGGTGCAGACCAAGAATTTCTAATCACCGCCAAAAGCTACTACAACCAAAACAACCTACCCAAAGACTTAAACCAACAAATCCAAAGCTTAATTGATCAAAGCCAATGGCAAGATCACCAAAACACAAACCCAGAAGAACGCCAAGCCAACCAACTGACGCTACAACGTCGCAGCATCAAAACCGTACCCGAATACCAACCCCTACAACACCGCCCAGCAGCCCATCCACAACGTGCAAGAGTGGTTGGACCCGCAGGTGAAGAAATCCATGTCGATGAATGGGGACGAATCAAAGTTCGCTTCCTGTTTACCCGCAATGACGACCATAGCCACGATGGTGGCGCAGGCAGCAACAACAACGATACCGATTCAGCTTGGGTGGATGTACTCACTCCTTGGGCAGGCGAAGGCTATGGCGCACGCTTCCTACCCCGCATTGGTGAAATCGTCGTCATCGACTTCTTTGATGGCAACATTGACCGTCCCTTTGTCACCGGACGACTCCACGAAGCACAACGCAGTCCAACTAAGTTCGATGACCAAGGCAAATTACCTGATACCAAAAAACTAGCAGGGATCAAATCCAAAGAATATCAAGGTTCAGGCTATAACCAACTGCGCTTTGACGACACCACTGGACAAATCAGTGCCCAACTACAAAGCAGCCATGCAGCCAGCCAACTCAATCTCGGCAAACTGAGCCATCCCAAAGCCCAAGCAGAAAGCGAAGACCGAGGCGAAGGCTTTGAACTACGCACAGACCAATGGGGTGCGATTCGAGCAGGGGAAGGCTTACTGATCACCACCCATGCACAAGCGCAAGCCGAAGGCGAACATCTCGAAGCACAAACAGCCAAACAACAACTGGAAGGCAACCAAAACAATGCCAAAGCCCTGAGTGAAGTGGCAAAGAACCAACAAACGGATGAATTAGAATCGGTAGAGCAATTACAGGCATTTGCAGAAGAAATTCAGCAAGATATAGCCAAATTCAACAAAGCCTTACTATTACTCAGTTCACCGAATGGGATTGGACTCAGCACCTCAGAAGACATCCATCTATCCGCAGATGGACAACTGAACCAATGTGCAGGGGACAGTATTAACCTGACCACGCAGAAGAACCTGATTGCCCAAGCCAGTCAAAAGATCAGCTTATTTGCAGCGCAAGGTGGAATCAAACAAGTGGCAGGCAAAGGTAAGGTTGAGATACAGGCACAAGGGGATGGTTTAGATATATTGGCGAAAGCTGGAATACAAATTATCTCAACAGAAGATACAGTTTATTTTAATAGTCCGAAGGAAATTGTATTAAAGGCAGAGAGTTCTGAGCTCAAATTGAATGGTTCGGGGATCTTTCCAACGACGGGTGGAAAGTTTGAGGTAAAGGCGGGGCAGCATTTGTTTGTGGGGGGGCAGAAAGTACCCATAGATATCCCTTTGATGCCAAATGAAATTAGAAAACAGCTGTTATTACAATACCATGATCAAGAACCAGTTCAGGGCGCAAATTTTACAATTAAATATGCAAATGGGCAGCGTTATTCTGGAATAACGAATAACAAAGGAATTGCAGATATTCAAGATGCACCAGAAGGTGAAGCGGTTGTTACTTTTGGTGAAGATCAAAGACCATATCAGGTCATAGCTATAGCACATGAAAACCCTGAACATAAAGCAGACTGGGCAATGGATGATTTTGAAGCCTCTTATCAGCAAGCACTGAAGGAAAAGAATAAATGAGTAGTGCAGAGAAGAAGATAGCAATCATTGAAATCGGCTCAGACATTTGGAGTAGAGCGACGCAAGCTGGTAACCAAATTGTAGGTGGTGCGAAACAGGTTAAAGATGGCGTAGTTGCTGGAGGAAAATGGATTGGTGGTGCTTTACAGGGAGAGTTTAACGATAAAGCAACTGTTGGTCAGATTTTTATTGATGCTGCAATAAGTATGTTTCCTGTAGCTGGTGAAGTAACTGCCGCACGGGACTTGGTTGCAATCTTGATGAAGATGGCGGATGACAAAAAAGAAGCTTCTGAAGTTATTAATTGGGTCAAAATTATTTTATGTTTATTGCCAATAATTCCGATTTTTGGAGGTATTTTAAAAGGAATTGGTCGTCTCTTAATCACAGTGATGAAAGATGCAACAAAGGTTGCTGAAGTGGCTGCTGCTATACTCGCCTTTTTAAGAAAAATGGGTTATGGCAACTCGGTTCAATTCATTCAAAAACTTAATTTCGCCCAATACCAAGGTAAAATTTTGTCTGAATTTAAGAATGGCCTCTCACGTATGAAAGATGGCTTTGCTTTTATTAGCCAGAAAATGGGTGGAGCATTACCAGAAAGTGTCAGTGTTTATGTGAATTCAATGGGGCCAAAATTAGATGAGTTGGGACGTCTTGCAGATAAGATGATTCCTTCAGCTATTAAAGAGTTGGATCAAGCATTAAATAAAGTTCGTACTGAGATCATTCGTCAAATGAATGAGGCAGGTGCGAAGATTGGCGGTACTCAGACCAAAGTGATGACCACTGAAGCTCGTCTAAGTTCGACAGCATCTAAAGCGATTGCAAGTAAAGGGCATACACCTGCACCTTTGAGTCATTATAAACATAAAGAAGGTTGGCCTGATTTAAAAGGTTATAAAAAACAAGTTATTATTAATGATGAGAAAGTTACTATTTATCCAGATATCCACTCTTTTAGTAGTAAAGCTCCGATTCAACCTAAATTATTGAAAGCAGGATCAAAAGTTCCTTTATTTCGGGTAGTGGAGCAAGTAAATCCTGGGAAATCTGGGGGGTATTGGGCAGAAAAAATGTCTGAAAATGGTAAGGCATGGCGGTTGGATTGTGCTGTAAAAGGTGCATGGAGTACTAATGGTGCATATGTGGTATTAGACCATGTGCCTACTGTTGCTGAAATGAGAAAGCTAGGTATAACTGTACCTGATAATTGGGATGGTTTACGTGTCTGGCGTGGAAAGATTGCAGAACAGCTTGATAATGAGAATAGTTTAGAAAGAGGGCATCAGGCCACTAATTTATTACTGCCAGGTGGTGATATTCAAATTTTTATTAATTTTAGAGATCCTCATCATACACCTGTAAAAGAATATATTGATAAAATGATTAAAGAAAAGGCGACAGGTTGGACGGATGCTAAAATTCCTAGTGATGTGGAAACAATGGTTGAATATCTGGAAAAGCGTGAACGATCAGCAAAAATTGTCCAGCAAGGATAAATATTACGGGGAATTTCATCAACTACACGTTCGGGTGTTGAATATCAACAGCAGAAACAATCACAATCTGAGAAACGTTAATCTATGTTAAACCCTAAAACGATGTCACCAATGCAAGAGCAAGAAGCACGAAATAAAGCATTTTATTTAATTAAAAAGTACACAAGTTATACTTTTTTAGATCAGGCACGTGTCTTATACCAGCAATTTTTAGATGCTTTTGAAAGGCAGTTACGAAATCCACCGAAAGAAGTGTTGCAACACCAATATGCAGAGCATTTACAAAAAAGGCATGAGGGTGAGTATGTTCATTACCTAAATAAAATAGTTGAGTTAGAGAATGGTTTGACACTACTTAGAACGACTAAACATAAAAGAGAAGCATATAATAGTTTTTGTAATGTCGATTTTACAGGTTGGTTATTTGATCGATATGCTGATGAAAATATAATATATGAAGATCCATTTTATATCTTATTGGGTCTAGGTATTTCCAGATCAACTGATATTTTTGAACCAGTAAATTATAAGACTGATCCACTTGGGCGAAAAGTAGAACATACAGGTTCTATACGCTTACTATTAATTGCATTAGCCTATCGTAATATTTGTATGCAGAGTTATTTAGCAGGTAAGGTAAGTGAGCCATTTGCATATATTGATAAAAATACAATACGAAAATCTCAAAAATGGTCTTATGAAACTATTTTTTTCTCTAAAGAATGGCCACCGTTAAGAATTTACCCTGAACCGATTCCAATGTGTCCACCTTTTAACCTAAATCCAATTGGGCAAATAGCTACAGGTGAAGAAGTAACAGTTACGGGTATTTATGAGCCATGGTTGCCAATTAATGGAAAAGTGGGTTGTCCTAACTATTTCTTAGATGGTTCGAGAGCAACAGATTATCAACTAGAAGGCACTGATGAGTGGGTAGATGTCAAATGGCGTTTAATTTGGGAAGATAAACGTTATTTAGATGGAACGATTCCAGAAGAAGAAAAAGCATATGTTTTTGACATTGAGAATATTGGTATAAAATGTACTCAGACCGATGCTGAGTCTATTGAAAGGTTGAGTATTCGAGCAGGTCAAGTATGCCCAAAAACTGGCTATTGGTTTACGGTGGCACAGGAAAATTCACGTCAATACTTTAAGCAAGGTGAAATCTTACCTGAGATTAAAAATCAAGATTGGGGCGAAGTGTATTGGCAGTTTGATGGCGGGTAGATGTTAAATGATCAAGTTATTTTACCAGCAGAAGAAAAATAAGCTGGTAGCGAATTATATTATTAGGTGATAAGTATGTTATTGAAATTATCATAAATAGATGGAGAGAATAATATTAATATTAATATAAGTCAAACAGTATATTTGAATAAAATGTACTCAAGTTATTCTTTTTTTAAGAAAATATATGATCTACATGCTGACTTTGTTAGAGAGTTTGAACGACTTTTAAGAAATCCTACAAATGAGATTAAAGAAAATTATAGTGAAAACTATGAGAAACAATACGTAATGTATTTAAATGTATTGAATAATCAAGAAAAAGCGTTAGAACTTTTTTTTAGAACACCATATAAAAATGAAATATATCCTTTGTTTTTTGAAGGCGGAATAAAAGGAGTAATATTTGGCCGTTATGGAGATGAGAAAGATTTAGCTAATGATCCTTTATATATTGAACTAGGTATACGTGGGAGAGATGGTAGTCTATTTGAAGAACCATATCATATTGGGGCTATTAAAAAGCTTCTTATAGCATCTGAAATGCTAGATATAGCGAAAATTACAGTTTCATCAGATTATAAGTATGCACAATATTTTCTGCCTAAAAATTTAGATAAATTATTTCAAAAATGGAGTTTTGAATCATTGTTTGAATTAAGTTATTGGCCTTTATATAAAGAAAATATTATAGATAAAGTGAGTAGCTCATTAGAATGCAAGAGTTTTGACACAATTGTTATAGAATCCGACCATGAAATATCTATAACTGGCATTTATGAGGCAAAACTAGATGGTGGGGGTAAAGGCTGTCCTAATTACTTTTATCAAGGAACCATTGCACCAAAATATAGTAATGGAGATATACAGAAATCTAAATCTACCGAATGGAACTTAATTTGGGAAGATAAACGTTATTTGGATGGAACGATTCCAGAAGAGGAGAAAACATATATTTTTAATATTGAAAATATTAATGCCAAGGC
>NZ_GG665952.1:250159-259561 GCF_000156555.1 Acinetobacter sp. ATCC 27244 | reverse complement strand
CTGATACCAACGTAGAAGCTACCGAGAAACTGAGTGTACGAGCAGGTCAATTATGCCCAAAAACTGGTTACTGGTTTACAGTCGCACAAGAAAATTCACGACAATATTTTAAGCAAGGTGAAATCTTACCTGAGCTTAAAACTCAGGATTGGGGTGAGGTATATTGGCAGTTTGATAGCGAATAGATGGAATGTTGGTTGAATTTGGGATGGAAATAATACACCAATTTTAAATTTGCCCTCAAAAAATATTTAATTGAATTTTATTTTGGGGGTAAGTCATGCCTATAATTTATTTTATGTGTTTTTTATTAAGTGTGCTCAGTTTTCTCATTTTAACCCGTTCATATTGTTGATTTTTAGTGTCATTACACTCAGTTTTTATTGGTTTTGTTATTACTTAAAATTGAGCAAAATTCAGATTTGTTTGTCTTATATTTATGGAGGTCTAGTAATAGGGTTGCTTTTAAGGTTAACTATCTATTTTTGGCTAAGTAAAAATTATCATTTGTTTATATTGCTGCCAATTATTGCAGTTATTCTAATTATTGTTTATGAAGAGTTATTTAAAAAGAATTATTCACTGAATCCTAGTTTTTTTTCTGAGGATAAAAATTTTGAAATAGTCAAAAATAAACAACAGATTGAAGAGTTTTTTAGTAATCCAGAGCGGCTTATTGGTACCTCTATAAACGAAATAGAAAAACCCCATAATGCAGGACTTTGCAATCTGTTTGGGAGTTATGACTTTGGCATAGCTTATCATGAGTGGTATACAGAGAAGCATAAGATAGAAGTGATAACCAAAAATGAGATCTGTATTGAAATTTCAGTGATTAAAGGCGACTTCACTGAGAAATCGCTTCACTTATCTTAATTTAAACGACTATCCCAAAGAACTTTAGCTTTCACCATGGCTTCATCGTAGCTGTTGACAGCGCCCATTGTATAAAGTGCGATTCCCATAGTCTCTATGATTGCCATTTCACCATATTCATGTGTTTGCTCACCGAGCCAAACAGCTTTAAATACTGCTAGATCAAGTTCTTCTTCGATTGGGCTGCGATCAGGTGTCAGTTTTGGTAATTCGTGCTCATATAACTCCCCATTTTTTATTCCACAAATAAGTGTCTTGGCATCAGGATTACGCTCAAACTCACCACCTTCACCTTTAATCACTGCACTATTTTGATAACCTAAACGAAAAGCGGTTTGCTGGTGTGAAGTGCGATAAGCAGGATGGAAAATAGCTTGCAAAGTTGCTTTTGCATTGAATGGATTAATTAAACGGGCAAGTGTGTGAATTGGAGAGCGTAAGCCCATCACGTTTCTCAGTGAAATAAGCTCACTTAGAATTGGTGAGATGACTTCCAGTGGCAGATAGGCAAAATTATGTTGATTGAGTTGAGTGCTGACATCTTGTTCATTTTGGCAAATAGAATAGCCTAAGTATTGAAGAACTTGCTCAGTATAAACACGGTTAATCGTATGACCTGATGCACCATGCATAACGATCTTGTAACCATGATGTGCCAAAGTTAGTGCTGCTAATAAAAACCAAGGATAGTGTTTACGTTTACCTGCATAAGATGACCAGTCTAAATCGACATCAAGTGGGGCAAAGTTCAATTGATCACGGGTTGCTTGAACAAAACCAGCAAGTTCATCTACGGATTCCTCTTTAACACGTAAAAGCATTAAAAAGGCACCAAGCTGTACATCAAGCACTTCATCTTTCAAAATCATGCTAAATGCTTGATAAGCTTCTTCATAGCTAAGTGAGCGAGAACCTGTCTTGCCTTTCCCTAAAATACGGACATATTGTGCAAAGGGATGTTCAGCAGTTTTATAGATATTTCGTTTTGTGTTCATGATCGGATTTAAGACGTCGCTAGCAGTGAAATTAATATGACATAAAAGCAGCATGTTTAGCGGAAAAATTCAGTTGTGCTGTTTAATCATTAATCAATTGTGCGTCAATTTGCATGATTGCAAATAAAATAACTGACCGAATGAGTCTAGTGATTTGATGCAAACGGAACATGACATCTAGCCTAAAAATCATTAGCATGACTGCGAAGTGATTTTTTAAGAAAAATGAAATCGAAAGGAAATAATGATGTTAGCTTACGATGCAGATTTGGAACTCTTCCGCGATAACTTTAAACGTTTTATGAGCGAGCATATTGCACCGCATTATGAACAATGGGAACGAGAAGGGCTTATGCCTCGTTCTGTTTGGAACTTATTAGGTGAAAATGGTTTCTTGTGTGTAGATGTACCAGAAGAATATGGTGGTTATGGTGTACCAACACATTATTCATTGATGTTAGTAGAAGAATCTGCACGTGCGGGTTATTGTGCATTATCTACCGCGATTTCTTGTCACTCTGAAATTGCAGCACCATATATTCAACATATTGGTACAGAAGAGCAAAAGCAATACTGGCTACCTAAAATGGTATCTGGTGAAGCTGTTGGCGCGATTGGGATGACTGAACCGGGTGCTGGTTCAGATTTACAAGCAATGCGTACGAGTGCCATTTTGCAAGATGATCATTATTTATTGAATGGCTCTAAAACTTTTATTTCAAATGGTCAACATGCGGATGTTGTGGTACTTGCGGTAAAAACCGATCCACAAGCACGTGCTAAAGGCGTATCTTTATTGTTGGTTGATACCCATCTGGATGGATTTAAGAAGGGAACAAATTTAGACAAGATCGGTTTACATTCGCAAGATACTTCAGAATTGTTCTTTGATAATGTAAAAGTACCTAAAGACCAATTACTTGGTAACGCAGGTTCAGGTTTTGCTTATTTGATGCAAGAGTTACCACGCGAACGTACTGCAATTGCATCAACTGCTTTGGGTGCCATTCGCGGATCAATTGATTTAGCAACGACCTATGTAAAAGAGCGTCAAGCTTTTGGTCAAGCAATTGCACAATTCCAAAATACACGTTTCGTGTTGGCTCAAGCAAAGATTGACGAATTAGCAACGGCAGCGTTCTACAACCAAAATGTTGAATTGTATATGCAAGGTAAATTGGATGTTGAAACTGCTGCGGCATTGAAGAGCTTCAGTACTGATATGCAGATGAAAGTTGCAGATAACTTACTTCAACTCTTCGGTGGTTATGGTTATATGACTGAATATCCGATTTCTCGTTTCTTTGTAGATGCACGTATCCAACGTATTTACGGTGGTACTAACGAGATTATGAAAGAAATCGTAGCACGTGGTTTGATTGGAAAATCTTAATCTAAGAGCTAATTCTATTTTAAAGATTTGAAAACCATATAAGAAAAGTTGAATCGGTTAATCTGATTCAACTTTTCCTGTTTATATAAAATATTTGATATGAATTTATACGAAAATAAGTCATTTATCTCAGCTTTAGCCAATCAAGATATTTATTTGCAAGTATTATGTCTAGAAGATGCTGAAGATATATATTCCGCAATTACTTACTCACTTGAACATTTGATGAAATATCCAGCGACAATACCATGGATATTGAATGAACAAAGTTTAGAAAATACAAAACTATACTGTCTAAATGTCATTAGCAATTTACCAAAGAATCAAGACATTGTTTTTGTGATTAGACAAAGTCACACTCATAATTTTATCGGTTTAGTCGGGTTGCATAATATTTGTTGGGAGATCGCAAAACTTGAGATTGGTTTCTGGGGAAATAGTGCGTTTAGCAAAAGGGGATTAATGAGGAAAGCTATACAATTATTGATATGCATGTTGCAAGAATATTATGATTTTACTTGTATTGAAGCTCATGTTGACCAAGAAAATAAAGATGCAAGAATGTTGTGTGAAAAAAGTGGATTTGAATTGGATACATTAATCCAAAATGGATTGAAGAATCCTATTGATAGTACCTTTCGCAATTTATGTGTTTATCGAGTTTTAAGACTACAAGCGTATTCTCCTTAAGAGATTTAGTTGATCTCACCTTGGATCTTTTTATGTTTGCAATAATGTATTGATTTAATAAATTATAAAATTAAATAGTTAGCCATTATTTAGTCATGGCATTATCAAACAGTTCCGAGCATTTTTGAATGTGGCAACCCGCTAACATCACAGCTTTGGGTAAACTTGCATACATATTGGTGAGATGCTGTTCTGCTGGGTGTTTATAGTCCCAGTACATAAATTGATGAGATCGCTGATCTAGGAAGTTTTGATAAAATGCATTTTGTTTTTGCATCGAGTTTGCGTCAGGTGCAGTATTTTTTCTGTGCTCGTGCGTACCCACTGTAGTCATTAACATGAGTGTTTGATCGCTATTTTCTCTATGATTTAACCAGTCGTTTTGTCGATTTAACAGAGCATAGTGATCAAACCATAATGATGGGCTTGCTGCGAAATAGCGTTGGAAAGTTTGTGGCTGAGTAAAGAAGGTATGTAAAACGAAGAGTCCGCCAAAGGAATGACCAAATAAGCTTTGTTGTTGGGAATTGACCTTGATTTTGGAATGAATGACAGGTTTAAGTTCTTGCTCAATAAACTTGATGAATTGCTCTGCACCTCCATATTGGTATTTTGACTGTTTTTGAAATTCAGTTGATGCTTTTGGGGTATAATCCAGAGCGCGTTTTTTTGTATCGAAAGTACTTTGCATTGGATAGCCAATTGCAACGATTGCGATGGGATCTAGACCTAAACGATTAGCACCTGCACCTACAGATTTAGCAATATTGGCAGCACTGTCGAAGGCTGCATTACCATCGAGTACATACAGTATTGGAAAACCACCATTTGGTGCTTCACCAGCAGGAACAGATATCTGTATCAAATAATCATGTTTAGTATATTTCGAATTCAGTACGAAACTCTGTTGTGTTTGAAATTCTGATTTTGATGTGTTGTTATTTTTATTCAATGATACCGATTGAGCAAAAGTTACGTCTAAGCTGATGAATAAAGAAAAAGTTAAAATACTAAAGTGTCTCAGCATAATGGATTCGATCAGGTTTTTACTTGAATGTAATATATAATGAAACTCATTATCAATAAAGGTCAATTATAAAAAGAGTTAAAACACAGCGTGTTTAATAACATAAAGTCTTGTTATACTAGCTCGGGAAATCAATTCATAGATGAATTGTAATCCATTTTTATAGATGATTTTGCTGAGGCTACATTCAATGGTAAACGATGGACAGAACACATCGACGTCACTTAACTTAGAACAAATTCGTAATGATATTGATAGTGTTGATCAACAAATCCAAGAATTACTAAATCGCCGCGCTTCGTTGGCTGAGGCAGTAGCTAAGGCGAAATTTGCAGCAGAAGAGAATCCATTATTTTATCGTCCAGAACGTGAAGCGCAGGTATTACGTAAAGTCATGGAACGTAATCAAGGTCCTTTATCTGATGCGACGATGGCTCGATTATTCCGAGAGATTATGTCTGCCTGTTTGGCGCTTGAAGCACCACAGAGCATTGCATTCTTAGGACCTGAAGGAACATTTACGCAATCGGCTGTTTTGAAGCATTTTGGGCAAGATGCAATTGTGCGTCCGTTGCCAACCATTGATGAAGTGTTCCGTGAAGTTGAGGCAGGTAGTGCACATTATGGTGTGGTGCCAGTTGAAAACTCATCTGAAGGAATCGTAAACCATACCCTTGATTGTTTTAAAGCATCGACGTTAAATGTCATCGGTGAGGTAGAACTTCGGATTCATCATCAATTTCTTGTGTCAGAAAATACTCGTAAAGATAGTATTAAACAAATCTACGCCCATCAGCAGACTTTAGCACAGTGCCGTAAGTGGTTGGATGCTCATTATCCCGGTGTAGAGCGTGTTGCCCTAAATTCTAATGCAGAGGCTGCACGTCGTATTCGTAATGAATGGCATTCTGCTGCGATTGCATCTGATATTGCGGCGAATATGTATAATCTTGAGATTTTACATAGCAATATTGAGGATAACCCAGAAAATACGACGCGATTCCTTGTGATTGGTCGTGAAAAAATTCCTCAAAGTGGTAATGATAAAACCTCTTTATTGATCTCAGCACATGATCGTGCAGGTGCTTTATTAGAGATCCTTGCGCCATTTGCGAAGCATAAAATCAGCTTAACTAGTATTGAAACGCGCCCAGCTTTACCTGAAAAATGGGCATACGTATTCTTTATTGATTTAGAAGGTCATATTGATCAAGCTAATGTAGCTGCAGCTTTAGACGAAATTCGTCCGATGGTTAAAGAGCTGCGAGTACTGGGTTCTTATCCAATTGCTGTTTTGTAATTTTTGACCGTATGGGTAGGTGGTTTATACATCTATCCATATCAAAATCGTCTTATTAGGCAAATATGTTTTATGTCTCAACCATTATTTAAAAAAGTTGCATTTATTGGACTTGGACTGATTGGGTCTAGTCTTGCTCGTGTGATTGTGGCAGAACAACTTGCATCTGAAATTGTCGCTTCAACACGCTCAAAGAAAACTTTAGATGACGCAAAAGCATTGGGTATTATTCAGGAAGGTTATGCAAATCCTGAAGAAGCTGTTGTAGGTGCTGACTTAATTGTTTTGGCGCTACCTGTGCGTGCAACTCAAAAGGTACTCGAACAGATCAAACCTTATCTGGACCAAAATGCCATCATTACCGATGTGGGAAGTACCAAAGGCAATGTTGTTGAGGCTGCAAAAGCCGTGTTTGGTGAGCGTCTACCGGTTGGTTTTGTTCCTGGACATCCGATCGCAGGTGCTGAACATACAGGTGTGCATGCAGGCAAAGTCGATTTATTTGCAAATCATAAAGTGATTTTGACACCAGTTGCTACAAGTGCGGATTGGGCGGTCGAAAAGCTGATTCAGCTTTGGTCTGCTGCGAAAGCTGAAGTCATCTGTATGGATGTGACCAAACATGATGAAGTATTGGCACACACCAGTCATTTACCACATTTGATGGCTTTCAATCTAGTAGAGCAATTGGCGAACCGTGAAGATAATTTAGATATCTTCCGTTATGCTGCGGGTGGTTTTCGAGACTTTTCTCGAATTGCAGCCAGTGATCCACAAATGTGGCATGATATTTTTTTCGCCAACAAAACTGCGATTTTGAATGCTGTAGAAGGTTTTGAACAGCAACTTTCAGTGTTGAAAAAACTAATCGAACAGGAAGATTCACAAGCGTTAATGGGATTGCTTGGGCATGCTCAAGCTGCTCGTCAACACTTTAACCATATGTTAGCCAAAAAACCTTTGATGGAGAAAAACAAGGTGACACAGCAATTTAGTATTTTACCGGGAAAGAAAACATTTACAGGTAAATTCACCGTACCAGGTGACAAGTCTGTGTCGCATCGTTCAATCATGTTTGGCGCGATTGCTGAAGGCACAACGCATGTGACAGGTTTCTTAGAGGGTGAAGATGCATTGGCAACTTTACAAGCTTTCCGTGACATGGGTGTAAGCATCGAAGGTCCGAAGAATGGTGAAGTCACGATTCATGGTGTCGGTATGCATGGCTTGAAAGTACCTGCAAGCGCTTTATATATGGGTAACTCAGGCACAAGCATGCGTTTGTTGTCTGGTATGTTGTCTGCGCAAAAGTTTGATTCTGTGATGACTGGCGATGCGTCATTGTCTAAACGTCCAATGGAGCGTATTGCCAAGCCACTTCGTGAAATGGGTGCTCAGATTCAAACCACCGGTGAAAAAGGTACACCACCAGTAAGTATTACAGGTAACCAAGCGCTTAAAGGGATTCAATACGATTTACCAATGGCTTCTGCGCAAGTGAAATCTGGAATTTTATTAGCAGGTTTATGGGCTGAAGGTGTAACTTCAGTGACTGAACCTGAACCAACACGGGATCATACTGAACGTATGTTACGTGCCTTTGGGTATGATGTGAAAACTGAAGGCAATAACATTTCTCTTGTGGGCGGTGGTAAGTTAGTCGGTACGAATATTCAAGTTCCTTCTGATATTTCTTCGGCTGCATTCTTTATGGTTGGCGCTGCGATTACTGAAGGTGCTGATGTTGTACTTGAAGCGGTTGGTATCAACCCAACACGTACTGGTGTGATTGAAATCCTGAAACAAATGGGCGCTGATCTGACCGTTGAAAATGAACGTATCGCTGGTGGTGAGCCGATTGCAGATATTCATATCAAAGGTTCTCGTACACTCAAAGGCATCCATATGCCAGAAGATCAAGTACCATTGGCGATTGATGAGTTCCCCGCATTATTTATTGCGGCTGCATGTGCTGAAGGTCAAACTGTGTTGACTGGAGCTGCTGAGTTACGTGTGAAAGAATCAGATCGTATCCAAGTGATGGCAGATGGTTTGAAAATCATGGGTATCGATTGCACGCCAACTGAAGATGGTATCATCATTGAAGGTAAAGGCAAATCTGGCGATTGGTCAGCAATCTTTAATGGTGGTGAAATTGAATCTCACCATGATCATCGTATTGCAATGAGTTTTAGTATTGCAGGTCTGAGAACTGCTGGTGCGATTACGATTCATGGTACTGAAACGGTTGCAACAAGTTTTCCGACGTTTACGGAACTTGCAAATACCGCAGGGCTTGATTTGAAAGTTGTAGAAGCTTAAGCAATTTTTGATTGCACTATAACTTAAAATGAAATCTATTTAAAAACGAGCCAAGCTAAACTTGGCTCGTTTTTATCATATGTAGTAAGAATAGCTTAGAGTTGAAAAAAATAAGTTTAATAGGTCAGTATGTGGGAAATAATCTGAAGTTATGACTTTTTATTCAAATATAATTGAATAAAATCTTTAAAAATTGGAAATTATTGTCAAATACACTTTTAAAAAAATGCAAACAGGGAAATAATAGGTGACTAAATTTCATTACATTGAAAAAGGAATAATAAGATGGAGTTAGATCGTTTCGATAAGCAGATTCTTGAGATCTTAACGCATGAAGATGTGAACCTGAATGAGCTATCAGAACGTATTAATCTGTCTGTGAGTTCGGTGCATCGTCGGATCAAAAATTTGATTGAATCTCAGGTGATGGGACAGCTAAAAAGAGAAATTAACTTTAATAAGCTTGGATTCAGTTTACATATCTTATTGCAAGTTTCTTTGAGCAAGCATGATAGTGAGACTTTTGATAAGTTTTTAGAAGAGCTAGAAGATATTCCAGAAGTAACCAATGCTTTTTTGGTCACAGGGCAGAGTGCAGATTTTATCTTAGAACTTGTTGCGCGTAATATGGATGATTACAGTGAAATATTATTACGCCGTATTGGTAAAATCGACAGTGTTGTCGCGCTGCATTCCAGTTTTGTGATCAAAGAATACAACGTCTTTAACTGTTATAAACTTTTAAATAAGCTATAAAAAATGCATCTAAAAAGAATAGCATTTTTTACTTCATATTGTG
>NZ_GG665952.1:223548-248967 GCF_000156555.1 Acinetobacter sp. ATCC 27244 | reverse complement strand
ACATATTGATTGCTTATGCATCAAGCTGTTCTAAGACTTCTTCAGAGAATTCAACGTTGGTATAAACGTTTTGAACATCATCAAGATCTTCTAACATATCAATCATTTTCATGATTTGTTTTGCTTGATCAACATCCGTGATTTCAGCCTTAGTTGATGGGCTCATAACGACTTCGGCATTATCAGATTTTAAACCTGCCGCAGCTAGAGCATCTTGAACCTCACCAAAGCTCTCTGGACTGGTAATGACGAGAATGCTGTCTTCATCAACTTCGATATCATCAGCGCCCGCTTCTAAAGCGACTTCCATAATTTTGTCTTCTAATGAGACATCTTCGAAAGAAATTTCACCACGTTTAGTAAACAGATATGCAACTGAACCATTCGTTCCTAAGTTACCATTGGTTTTACTAAAACAGTGTCGAACATCAGGTACAGTACGGTTTAAATTATCAGTCATCGTTTCAACGATAACAGCAACACCACCGACACCATAACCTTCATAGGTTACTTCTTTTAAATCATCATTTTCTTCACCACCAGCGCCGCGTTGGATTGCACGATTGATGGTGTCACGTGTCATATTGACAGAAAGTGCTTTTTCAACAACAGCACGTAAACGAGGGTTACTCGCTGCATCAGGACCGCCTAATCTTGCTGCGGTAACAATCTCGCGGATATATTTAGTAAAGACTTTACCGCGACTGGCATCTTGTTTCGCTTTACGATGCTTAATATTGGCCCATTTAGAATGACCCGCCATGGAAGTAACTCCAAAAAAATAAAACTCAAAAAGTGCGTGAATATTAGCATAGCAAGGGTTTTGTTGAAAACTCTCACCGCTAACATTCAAAATATAAAATTATGATGAAATCACAAAACTTGATCAGCTAAACTTTTTCTAATTAATTTTGACATCAATGTCATATTCAGCATACATCGCTTTAATTTTCTCTAGATCTTGTTGTAGATCAGTAGGGTAGATTTTCCCTAAAATTCCACCTTTTTTGGTTCGTGCATTGGCATACATTAAAATGATTGGGACGTTCGCTGCCTTGGCAATATGCCAAAAACCTGTACGGATTGGCTTACGTTCTTCACCATCTTTTGCTCGAGTGGCCTCAGGTGCGATGACAAGATTAAACTGCTCATTCTGATTAAATAGATCAACCATTTGAGTCACGATATCTTTGCTCGCCTTACGATCAACAGGGATACCCCCTAGACGTTCTAGGACAGGTTTTAAGGGCCCTTTAAACAACTCTTTTTTGATCAAAGTATGGATTTTTAATTGCAAAATCTCAAATAGGGCAAGTGATAAGATTGTATCTAGGTTAGATGTATGCTCAAAACCTATAATCACTTGTTTCTTTTCTAAAATGCTAGGATCTACTTCATATTCCCAACCTGTTGCTTTAAATATAGTTTTTCCTAAAAATTTTCTCATGGTCACAACCATTACAACTGAATGACAGCAGTGTAATACGAGTTTTGTAGAAAATACATATCCGCAAATTCCAGATTGAATGAAAATTTGGATGTCTTATAAATGATCAAAAAACGTAATATATGCTTTACTCAATACGCAAAGATCAGATAGAATCAGCGCAGTTAATGATTTTACTTACAATTCTGTATGTTTGATAAAATCATCTGCTTGTAATTTAAGTTAAATTTAACTAAAATTCCGCAGAATTTAATCATAATAATATGATTTAAAGTTATAGGGCCTATAGCTCAGTTGGTTAGAGCAGCGGACTCATAATCCGTTGGTCCCGTGTTCAAGTCACGGTGGGCCCACCATATAAAACAACCACTTAGGTGTACTAATCCTAAGTGGTTTTATTTTTTTGATTTTAGTAAGCGTATAGTAAGCAAAATAGATCAACTATCAATTACTAGATGGGTAGCTTACTCCATCCTCAAGAAAAATATAAATATCAGAATTGTTGTTGTGCTGATCACTATTTAGCCTAAAAGTATTAAAACTTTTATCCAGATGTTAATATCTTTTTTTATTAGTATTCAAAGCTTTTAATATATGTGGTAGTAAATTTTGACTGTTTAAATTGGACTCGATAGTCAAATTAGATGATATCGTATCTTCTAGCTGAGTAAATATACCTGACCTGACCTGACCTGACCTGACCTGACCTGACCTGACCTGACCTGACTTTATTTAATACAATTTTTGAATTGCGAAAATAGCAATTCAATCTTCGGAGAGATTATGAAAATATAATAAAAAACTAGGAGTAATATATGAAAACACGTCAATTATCTCACTCTGTGAAAGTGAGTGCTATCGGTTATGGGGCAATGGGTCTAAGTGAATTTTATGGACAAATTGATGATAATAAATCTATAAAACTTTTAGAAAGTTTATTAGAAAATGGAATTACATTCATTGATACTGCAGATATGTATGGTAATGGGCATAATGAAAGATTAATAGGACATTTCTTGGCAAAACTTAACAAGTCAGATCGCCATAAATTTACAATTGCTACAAAATGTGGAATTAATCGTAATCTTGATGATGGTTATTCTAGATCTATTAATAACAGGCCAGAATACATAAAAAAATGTTGTGATGAATCACTTAAACGTTTGGGTGTTGATAGTATTGATTTATTCTATCTCCATCGAATTGATCAGAATGTACCAATTGAAGAAAGTATAGGATGCCTTAAAGAGCTTATCCAACAAGGAAAAATTAAGAATATTGGATTGTGTGAAGCATCCGCATTAACACTAAAAAAGGCACACTCAATTTATCCTATAGCAGCATTGCAAACAGAATATTCATTATGGACTAGGGATGTTGAAAATGAAATATTACCTACTGTAAAAGAGCTCGGTATCAGTTTTATTCCATACTCACCATTAGGTAGAGGATTTTTGACTGGAAGATATGTTAATAATGAAGATTTTAGCTCTACAGATTTTCGAAAAAATAATGAAAGATTTTTGCAAGAAAACTTAATACACAATGCTCAACTATTAAATTTTCTAGCACCTATCGCTCAAAAATATGATGCAACAACAGGTCAAATTGCACTCGCATGGCTTTTAGCACAATATGATAGAATTATTCCTATTCCTGGCACAAAAAACATTGATTTTCTCATTGAAAATAGTAGAGCATCTGAAATAAAGATGAGTGTAAACGATATTGAAGCTTTAAATAGTTTTAATTTTAATGTTAGAGGTCATAGGTATAACTCAGAAAGTATGAAAGGAGTTAATGTTTAGTATGATTTGATAATGAATTAAATCTTTACCTTTTATGGTAAAGATTTAATTCTTAAATATTAATTTGAAGTAGAGAAAGTGGAAATATATTGATTTTACACTCTGGTTAGGCTTTGATATGCATCTAGGACATTTTTCTTATTTTCATTATTTCTTATTGCTACATAAACATCAATATTTAATGCCATCGCATCTTCATGACTCAAGGAGCGATATGCTAATCCTTCCTGAAAAAATGAACATAGGGATTTGGGTAAAAGAGCAAAGCCCCTGCCTTTAGAAATTCTCGCTAGCATTACTAATGAATCATCAGGTTCTTTAATTTTTTTTAATTCAAATGGAAGTGATTGGAAATATTTTTCACATTTATCATAAAATGCCGGATTAGCATTTCTAGAAAACCAAAATAATGGTAAATCTGAAATATCTTGTAAAGATATTTTTTCGTTTATACTTGCTGGGTGTTGGGCTGGTAAGGCAACTAATAATGGTTCTTTATAAAGCCATTCGTATTTTATTTCACATTGATCTAAAATAATTTTCTCTCCAATTAGAGCAATATCTAATTTATTTTTTATTAAATTGTTTAATAATTGGTTTGATGTGAAATTCTGATTTAGAATATCGTCCTCAAAATCCACCTCTTTTATTTTTTTAAATAGTTGGGGTATATTTTCGAAGTTTATTGTTCTTGTATATCCTAGTTTTACATTGAATTCATTTTGTAATAATTCTTCATCTAATGATTCTAGCTGTAAAATAATACTTTCTACCTTCTGTACCAGTCTTTGACCTGCCGAGGTTAAGTGAACTTTATGCGTATTTCTAATAAATAAATCTTGCCCCATTAAATCTTCTAGACATTGAATCTGTCTAGTCAATGGTGGTTGTGTCATGTTCATTCTCTCAGCAGCTTTTCTAAAGTTTAACTCTTCAACTACTGCTAAAAAACATTGCAATTGCTTGATAGTTGGTAAGTTTTTATTAAATAGGGTTTTCGATACTAGCATCTTCAGCCTTACATGATACTTTTTTATAAAGAATAAATTAGAACATATAGTAAAAAGTTACAGGTGTAAAACTTAATATTGTTAATTTGATGATACAAAAAATGAATTACATTTTTAAAAATTCCATTTTTTTTTGATAGTGATAAATTAATTTTGAAATTAACTAGGTTCAAATCAAGGAACACAAAATGTCATCTAAATATATATTAATTTCAAAGTATCCTCTTAATGGAAAGAAATTTGATATAAATTCTCTCAATTTAAACAATTCATCTAAAACTAAATATTATTTTTATGAAGATGAAAACTCTAAAGAGCTATTAGAGCTACGTTCATTTAATGATATTAAAGAAATATCTTGGGATGAAGGGCGACTAGAGTCAGTATTTCATGATTTAGCTGATAATCTTTCTGGCGATATTCGAAGAGAGCTTGTTAAATTTGTTGAATCACCAATTAATAATGATGAACTGCTGCCACAAACAAAGTATATTCAACTTCGTCATGTTGAGGTGCCTGCAAATAATTACTTTGAATATCGAAAATGGAGAGATGAAACTATTTTTAATGTTGTTCGTGAAAATAAAGATAAAATTGAAAGTTTTGAGGCTTTTCATTCGTTGATCAGTGGTCAACCTGGGGTAATGTTTATATCTTCATTCAATGGGGATATTGAAAACTACACTGAAGCATTTACAAATGAGAAATATAAAAAAATTATAAAACAAGCGGGTGATAGCTACATTACAGGTGGTAATGATGGCCTTTATACTAAAATTTATTGTTCTTGTTGCTAATGGGGATTACCAAATGAAAAGTAAAAAAATTATTATTGTTGGTGATAAATTCCATGAGTTTGCTAATGGAAAAAATGTTTTAACTATCTCTCAACTAGAACTGCTTACACTTATTCCATCAAAAATTATAGATTGTACTCATGAAATTGTAGTTGGACAGGGTATTAATAAAGATTTTGCGGAAAAGTTAGTGCAAAGTAATCATATTGATAATGAGAAAATTAAAATTTGCTCCCTAAAGGAAATCGTAAATTCCAAAAAGAATTGCTACTCCCATAAAAAAGTTGATCACAATATTTTAATTGGCTCAGCGCATAAAGTTGTTGATAAAGATAACACTTATAATTTATCTCTACATATTGATGAAAGATGTGAACTTATGGCTGATCATCAAACTGGTCAGCATATACAAGGTATGATACTTGTTGAAGCATGCCGACAGACTTTTATCGCTGTCACGGAAGAGTTTATTTATAACAAAAACAAAGATTTTTATTATGTAATTAATGATATGTCTACAAATTTTCTTAATTTCTTATTTCCACTGCCTGCAACTATCAGTTTTGAATTTACAGAAATTGATATGAATGATAGACGTGGAAAATTCAAGTCTAGAATGCAAATTATTCAAGAACAAAATGTTTGTGCTGTTGTTGAGATCAATTTTTCAGTCTACCCATCGAAAATCATTTTAGAAAAAGAAAATATGTTAGCAAATGATGTTGCTACAAAAATATTGATGTCTGAGTACACTCCTATTTCAGGAGTAGCTTATGTCTGATTTAAATAGAAAGAAGTATACTTTCTCAGTTACAACTCAAGGCCCTTTATATCCACCTGCAGAAGTTATGGATGCTAATGGAAATTTTGTAGTAATTGGGATGATTCCAGATGAGAATGGAGTTAAATGGACAGGCGCTATTGTTGCACCTGACACTGAACTCCCTGAATTTGGAAGTACATCTAAATATAAAATAATTCAGTATTTGGATACATTATCTGAAGCAGAACTAAAAGATATTGTTCTTTATACTTTACCTTTACCAATCCCACTGAATAATTATCAGATGTTATTTGCACCAGAGCAAAGGCCTAATGCGAATAATATAAAAAGGGAAAGTATCGCACTACACATTGGACATATAGAAGATTATAGAGAGTGTGACGGGAAGCGCTTAATTGATCCTATTACATTACATGACTGGATGTTGGCGACAGGTGAGTTAGAGCTTTCTATTTCACCTGATAAAAAACATGCCAGTTTTGATTTTGACTTTAAAAATTTAGTACCTAACAGTTTGTACACCGTTATGAGTCTTAGGGAAAAAGATCTACAAAAATTAAATCCAACACGTCCTGGCCCATTAGGTATTCCAAATGTATTCATTACTGATCATCACGGTAATGCAAAATTTTGGGCAAAAATTCCTAATGCTTTTCCTGCTCAAGGGGAGGATAGCAATCGAATCATTAATGTCGTCGTTTTATATATGAGCTCTCGTCAAAGTTATGGCGGAGCTATTGGTTTATATGGGCTTGGTGGAGATATACATGCTCATCTAAAACTACAAACGAGATCATTTGATCAATTTTGTACTATTGAATAGGAATTCATTATGCCAGTTATACATATCACTACATGGCCACTCAAAGATGAAAATCAAGTTGAATCCCTCATGGAAGATGTTACCCATGCTGTTCATAAAAATACAGGTGCGCCTTTAGATAAAATTTCAGTAATTTTATCTGAGGTTTCTCCATCGCGTTGGTCGGATGCAGGTGTTTTAGGAACGGATATATCGTTTCAGACCAAAAGTCGTAGAAAAACTTATGAGGGATAACAAGTGAGTAAAGTAGCTGCATTTTTTGATGTTGATGAAACACTTATCAATATGAAAAGCATGTTTAATTTTTATGAATATTGGTGTGTTAGTCAGAATTTAGAAGATCAGCTACATCTATATTTAAATCAATTCAAACAAGATACTACTAATGGAAAATCAAGGGAGTTTCTAAATAAACAATATTATAAAGAATTTAATCAAGTCGAATATTCTAGATTGTTATTGATAGGTCAGCAGTGGTTTGAGCAGTTAAAAACCTCAGATCTATTTATTAAAAATACGATAGCAAGACTCAACCAACATTTAAAGGATGGTGAAACTCCTGTATTTGTTTCTGGTTCAATGTATCCAATTCTTGCTCCAATAGCTTCTTATTTGCATGTTGATGAAATTTTATCAGCACCACTTCTCATAGATCATGAGGGTTTTTGTACTGGTGAAATTGGTACACCTCAGACCATAGGTTTAGGAAAAAAAGCTGCAGCCTTAGCCTACTGCAAAAGAAATGCAATTGATCCAGCAGATTGCTACGCCTACGGAGATGATACATCTGATATCCCAATGCTAGAACTCACTGGAAACCCTGTTTGTGTAGGCCATAATCAACAACTTCTTGATTACGGTAATTCAAAAGGATGGAAACATATTTCATTTAATTAAAATATTGGACTAGTAATGAACTCTCAAAATCAACTTCAAACTATGAATATACGAACGTGGTTAGCATTAATTATTCTAGCGTTATCAACGTTCACTATTGTAACTACAGAACTTGCTCCTGTTGGCTTATTATCTCCAATGGCAAATGGTTTAAATGTTTCAGAATCTCAAATTGGGATGACTGTTTCATTCTATGCTTGGGTTGGTGCTATAAGTGCCTTAATAGCCTCAATCTTTTTGGGTAATGTGCCTAAAAAATGGCTTCTGATCATTCTTACTCTTATTCTGTTTTGCTCTAACATTTTAACTGCCTTAGTTGATTCATATTCAATTTTACTAATTGCACGGGTTATTGGTGCATTAGCGCATGGTGCTTTTTGGGCAATGATCGGAGCTACTGCTGTTGCACTTGTTCCGTCAAAATATATTGGTGTAGCGACTTCTATCGTTTTTGGTGGAGTTTCGGCTGCAAGCGTGTTTGGAGTACCTCTATCTAATTACATTGGAATTAATCTTGGATGGAGAGAAGCATTTTGGTTTATGTCTGGTCTAAGTTTAGTCACTTTCATTGGAATACTCATCTTAGTGCCAAATATTTCTTCAAACAGTACAATCGGATTAAGCTCATTAAAAAAAGTTTTAAAATCTAGTACATTGTGGAAGATCTATTCAGCAACATTGTTGACCATTACAGCTCATTTTGCTGCTTTTACATATATTGAACCATTATTGCATTCTCAGTCACTCCTGAAAGAGCAACTGATCCCATTAACATTATTTATATTTGGTTTAGCTGGATTATTCGGTAATTTTATTACAGGTTTAATTATAGATAAAAATATAAAACTAACAGTTTCAATTTCAATACTACTCATTTTTTCAGTACTGACGTATATAGGGATTCATACATCACCATTATCCCTAGTGTCCATTGTGACATTAGTTATTATTTGGGGGCTTTCTGTTTCAGGGATTTTTGTTGGATTTCAAACATGGGTATTAAAGTTATCTGGGGATGATGTCTTTCCTGCCTCATCAATGTATGTGTCCTTTTTCAACATCGCTATTGGGATTGGGGCAACGCTCGGTGCATGGATTGTTGCGCACTATCCTATTTCATCTCTTTACCTGATTGCAGGTATTGCAATTGGACTTTCTCTTTTCTTAGTAGCACTTATTCCAAGTAGCGCAAAAGAAATCGACTTCAATTTGGAGAATGAGTATGAAACAAACTGATGAATTAACAAAATATGGAATGGAGATTATGAACAAATTAGAGGATGGGCTTGCAGAAAGAGTAACCTCTAGTTTGAGTCAATTAGATGAAGGACTTTCAAAGCTGATCACCGATTATGCATTTGGATCGGTCGTTGGTCGACCAGGTTTAAATCTCAAAACACGAGAAATGCTTACGGTTGCATCTTTAATCTCACTTGGAAACGCGCGACCGCAACTTGAATTACATATGAGGGCAGCTATAAATGTCGGGGTGACCCCACAAGAATTATTGGAAATCGTTATACAAATGGCAATCTATGCAGGTGTTCCAGCTTGTATGAATGGCATTGCTGCTTATAGGGCAGCAATGGAATCAATGGAGTAAAGTAAGAGTAATAAGCACATCCTAAAATTACTCTTCAGATACATTCATAACAAAGATCTGAATAGTAATTTGGGTTGTTAGAGCAACCAGAATTTAAGAAATGTATTACAATCCATATAAAAAATATCAATGAAAAGAGCTTTGTTGCTCAAAGTTTTTTGTAAGGTCTGATTCAGTAATATAGTATTCAAATGAAGAAGTTTACACCTAAAATTTATTGTACAATCAACTGGTCCACATACAACCGGGCTCTCATCAATCGTGTAAATATTGCCATTTGGTTTGATCCCAAAGCACAATAGTATGCTCAACCAAAAAACAAGCATGGTCGAAATTAAACTTATTCCGATACAGCCATCCAATGTTATTTAATGATTAAAGCCAATTTCGTCTTTCTCTACGCAGGGTCACTGGCTTTGTACAAAGCCTAATTAGAATTTGCGGATTAGATTGGACAGCAACGGATTATTCAATACTTTGCAGACGACAAAAGCAGATTGATATTGCGATTAGTTATCAAAAAAGTTATGAATGACTACATCTATTGGTAGATTCAACTGACCTTAAGTTTTAGGCGAAGGTGAACGGAAACGCAAGAAACATCAGCCTGAATATCGTCGGCAATGGTGTAAACTACATATTGGTATAGATGCTAAAACCTTTAAAATACGTACTGTACAGCTCACAATAAATCATGTCAGTGATTCACAAGTATTGGTTGATTTACTGAATCAAATTCCATCTTATTGAATAGTGAATAGCCACCGATTTTGTAGACACTCTTTAGTTAGATAAAATGGCTAATTAACGAGGTGTTTATGAACAGTAGCAAACGATATCCTGAAGAATTCAAAATAGAAGCAGTAAAACAAGTCACTGAGAAAGGTCATAGTGTGGCCGAAGTTGCTGCACGTTTAGGAACCACCACACATAGTCTGTATGCTTGGATTAAACGTTATGATCCACAGCAACCCAAGATCACAGAACCTAGTGATCCACTTTCGGAATTAGCAAAGCTAAAGAAAGAACTCCAAAGAGTCACGGAAGAAAGAGACATATTAAAAAAAGCCGCGGTGTACTTCGCAAGTCAGTCTAAGTGAGGTATGCCTTTATTCAGGACAACCAGCGTATCTGGCCGATTCGTCGTTTGTGTTCAACTTTAGATGTTCATCACAGCGGCTATTACGCATGGTTAAAGCAGCCCATCAGTGAGACTGCTAAGAAACGGCAACAGCTTTCGGGTCTCATTAAACAGTTCTGGCTCGAATCTGGTGGAGTTTATGGCTATCGCAAGATTCACTGTGACTTAATAAAGGATATCGGTGAAGGCTGTGGAATTAATCGGGTACATCGGCTGATGAAAGCGGATGGGCTTAAATCACAGCGTGGCTATCGCAAGCCTAGAGCTTATGTTGGTATTCCCAATATTGTCTCCACAAACACTTTAGAGCGGCAGTTTAATCCAGCTCAGCCTAATCAGCGGTGGGTTACTGATATCACCTATATTCGTACACATGAAGGCTGGTTATATCTTGCGGTAGTGATTGATTTATTTTCGCGCCTTGTAGTTGGCTGGTCTATGAAATCGAGAATGACTACAGATCTGGTTTTAGATGCATTATTGATGGCTCTGTGGAGAAGGAAACCGAAGTGTAAAGTACTCATTCATTCAGACCAGGGCAGCCAATATACGAGTCATGAATGGCAAGCTTTTCTCAAGTATCATAATCTGGAAAGCAGTATGAGCAGAAGAGGAAATTGCCATGATAATGCTGTTGCTGAGAGCTTCTTTCAGTTGCTAAAACGAGAGCGTATTAAGAAGAAAATTTACGTATCGAGATCAGATGCTAGAGCAGATATATTTGAATATATTGAAATGTTTTATAACTCAAAACGACGGCATGGTTCCAATGGTCAACGTTCTCCATTAGATTATGAAAAGGCCCATCAAAAGATGGTTATGTGTGTCTAGAATTTTGGTGGCTATTCATACCCAAGTTATCACTTAAAATTGAGTGAGTTAGTAGATGTTTTAAATTATAAATCTTTGTGAAATAAAGCCGTTTTATATCTATCAAATTTGATTTGATAATAATTGTGCTATCACAATATTGATATAAAATTATTATAATTATTAATAACTTATTTTTTATAGTTGCGTAGTCGTTTGGTAAGACTGTTGTGCTTCTCAATTCTTCTTGGCTACTTTTTATGATTTAATAAATACATGAACAACAAAACAAAAAGAGAGAAAAACATGAAAATAGCATATTTAGGTGGCTTTAAGGATGGAGAGGTTCTTACAGTGCCAATTGATCATGGTGATCCTTTGCAATTAAATTGGCTTATTCAGCATGAAGATATTGAGAAAGCAGAGCAAGATTTGACTGATCATTCACAACGAGATTTTGCGGTTACATTGAAAAAATGTGTAGTGAATTATCATTTGATGATGCTTAAAAAGAGTAAGGAAACTCGGTTTTTTTATGTTGAAGAAGGACTCCCGAGAGAGAAAGTTTCAGAGCAAATGAATCAGCATTGGAATAAGTCAGATACTGTAGGTTTTGACTTTGAATGATAGATGTTCGACATAAATCTATTGATATGTAATTTATATCACGTTATGTTTTAGTGATGTGTGCCCATTTTATTTAAAACTGTGCTATAAAACATTATTTTTTTGGTGTTGAATAATCATTTAATAGCACAGTAGTATTAAGTTTTATTTTTCTATATTAATAATAACTAATAATAATTACACTATTATTGTTTTCGGCTCTCCTTTCAATATTAATTTCAATCATATTGTTTTTTTGTGAATTAATTACCAAATCATTTAAATTTGTTGATTCCTTATTTATTTTTTTATTTAAATTGTTGATTAATTCACAATCTTGATGCTGATGTTGCTGAGAACAAGTGTCTTCGACAATTTGTCCAGTTATTTTTATCGTATTGGCTGCATAGCTGGTAGAGGCTATGATTGCTAACGAAGCAGATAATATGAATTTATATATTATTTTATTCATGTTTATGATCCTTTTATAATGAATGAATTATTTATTAACATATAAATTATTATAAAGGCAATCTTAAATATAAGGTGTTGATTAAAATAATTTTTAAAGTGTGAATTAGTTATGGTTTTTATTTTAATTTTGATAAGTGTTATATTAATTTTGGTTTGTTATCTTAATCACTTATTTCTTTTATAATGTGAATTTGGTTTAAATTTATTTTTGAGAAGAGAATGATTTTTTTATTTGAATTTAAGCATTGAACAGTGCTTAAAAAAGAAAAAGCCTAATCTCAGGATTAGGCTTTCGTATTTATGCTTTAAATAATATTGCCACAGATATCAGTCGTACCTTGTGGGTAAGTGAACTGTAGAGCATTGCGGTCAGTGATTAGCTCTGATGAGAATTTTTGTTCGTTTTCTGGGTCAAATTCTATTGCCACACCGCTTCGAACATTAAAGCTAATATTCTCCAATATCGCTGGTAGGTTAGATTGATATCCTTTATCTATTCCGTTAAGAATAAAACCGACTTGCTTGCTTTCTTGGTTAATATATATACCTAAGCGTTGATAGCTTATTGGATTATTAGTCATGTTGATGTATTGGAAGTAAGTTGAGGTAGGGCCCGTTCCATCACTAAGTCGAGATGACAAACTATAATTTAAATTTGAAGGGTTTTCCCCAAAATCTGGATCATAAGTTCCTGATTGAAAGCCAAAATTTGAATCCACTGTATAGCCATTTCCTGTTATAGCTCTTAGAGAAATGTCAGAGATGTAGGAAGAATTTTCTGAAAGTTTTTTAGGAACTTTAAGCTGCATTTCTAGTGCTATAATACCTGATTTAGGTAAAGTAAAATCGCCATCATTATTCGTACCACTTAATTGTGCTTTAGTGGTTGAGATGTAGCTGATGTACGAAAATTCTTCCTCTGTAAATGGTAATACTGAAAAACTGAATTTTTGACCATCAATAATCGGAAAGATGGTTATTGGCATATATCCAGAATTTTGATTGTTCCAATCATCGTAATCTTGTTGTGTTGCATCAAAGTTATACTGACATGTTTGACTCTGATTTAAACTACGTAAACTTAAGCTAGTTGATGTTGTTGCTGTAGATTGGGATGTAGTACTGCTACTTTGTGAGCTATTTTGATTTTCACCACAGCCAAGCAGGGCTAAGCTAAGCGTCAATATGCCAATTTTTTTCATTGATAGTTCCTATAAGTTAAGTGGTTTAAAATTTTTTAAAAAAGCTAAAAGTTCATACTTTTGAATGGATTTAATTTTTATCAAGTGAAAATTTCAGAATTTATAGTTTGATTTTTTTTAAAAAAAAAGACCTCTTTTAAAAAAAAGAGGTCTCGTGAAAAATCAATCATATTCAATAGTTACAGTTGCCATTGCTCGAACTTTTCCTGCTGTTACGTTGGCATTTGTTTGATAATATCGCGCTGTAAGTGGTACGTTATATTCAATAGTCTGGTTAGATTTAACTGTACCTAATTCTAATTTGTCACCTAAACCAATCACGCGATTCTGATTATTATAATTCCATAGAAGTTGAACACCTACACCGTTTGCTTTTGTTGCATTTGGTTCGAGATTTCTTAGGACTTGAGTGTTTGTACCTTCTGTTTGATAATCAAAACTCAAACTTATTAGGTTTTTCTCTTCATAACCTGTTGGGTTTTCACCACCGTTACAAAGGATATTTAGATCAAAGCTTTGCTCACCTTGCGTGGATCCAACACCAGTAAAACCTGATTTTGTGACAGTTGGTAGTGTGACAGCTTTGTTAATATTACCTCGCCATTCACAAGAAGAAGATGCAATAGTAATTGCATTTCCATAAACTGTGCTGGTTAAGAAAGGGCGATCACTTCGACTTCCAGCATAATAAGTACTATATTGTCCAGGAACTAATGTTCCAGAGCCTGTATTTTCTGCGGTTTTAATAATTTCAACTATAAAATAACCCTCAGCAAGAATAACACGAGTTCCAGGTACAGGACGTGTATAGGGGTAATAGCCTGAAAAGTTCGTCGCATTAAATGCTTCACGATAAAGTCGAATACCAATTCCAGGAATATTTGTTGAGTAAATACTATTGCCCAGTGAACTTATTGGACGATTCTGTATTAGACTCGCTACCATCATTTCGTTACTATTACAATTGATGTACATAGTTTGAGAGTTAGGGCGGATTTCAAATAAAGATTTATTTAGAATTTTGCCAACAGGATCACTAGGTCGAACAACGACACGACCTACAGCCATACTAATGTCTATAGTTGTAAATCCTGATGCTGGTGTACAAGCTGCATTTGCCTCACCATACAAACCAAGACCAGCGGTGAGCAAAACACTGTTTAAGAGTAATTTTTTCATTTACAAACCGCCTCAGTCATTATTAAGTTTTGTTGATCTTGTGCAAGCTGAGCTGTTACGTCATAAGTAATCTCACATTGCTCAGCGCTTTCATCACCCCATTTTACATACAGTTGATCTTGTGCTTTTTGGGTACGTAAATACACCATGCTACCTTGAGCAACAATACCAACAGACTCATTATTTTGATCAAATACTTGAGCTGCAAATGGTAGATTTTCACCAGTCGAAGTTTTAGCAGCAATGTAAATTGCATAACCTTTCTTCGTAGAAAAGTCTACTTTCGTAATAGACCCTGCGAATGGGGCAATTCGTTGGCTAGTTTCTTCAAGTTCGACATTTGTAGACATTTCTTGTGGGTCAAGTGTGATGTCATTTAAACGATATGGTGTTACATAAGGAATAACAGCATAGCCATCCTTATTGACACTTAAACCTGTTGTATTATTGACTTTGGCGCCTGCTGCATCAGGTGCATAAACTAATACCATGGTTTGACCTTGTTCAGGGCCGAATAAGATACCATCGCGATGCGCAACAATATTTCCTGTTAAACTTACCATCGCTTGTTGATAGGTATCAGCAATACTATAAGATCCACCAACGGTCGTGAAATTGGTGCGATAGCGACCATTTACGTTGAATGTTGGATTGTTATAGTCTTGATGTGACATGGATGAACCATAGCTAAAGCGATCGCCAACAGTACCACTAACACCAACAGTTCGGTTGTTTTGTGATGCATTTGCATTCACATTCATCGAATGTTTCTTAAAGCTCAATGGGAAGGAGAGCGTCATCAAGTATTCAGTGTCTCGTGTACGATTATTCGAGCTATAGTCAACTTGTCGTTTGGTTGCAGATAAACCATAAGTTAAACCATGGTAGTTATTACTATAACCAAACTGGTATTGTTTACCGCTTTCATTGCGATTCCAATAATCAACCCATGAACCGACCATGTAGAAGTTACCCCAACCATCAGGAAGACCCTGATTCAAGGTAATTTGAAATTCACTACGTTGTTTACCCACAGCATAGCTGTTGATACCTTTATCTTCCAAATCACGGATTAAAAGTGCATCACGTAATTTGTAATAATTTTCAGTCGAGTATCGATATGCGGCTAAGGTTAAATTGGTACTTGTCGGAGAGATCAGCTTACTATAGCTCAAGCGATAACTTTGACCAGATTGAGACGCTTTTTTCTCAAAGTCAGCTTCAGAATGGGTTACGTCAACTGAAATAGCACCTAGAGGTGTCGCAAAAGCTGTACCTAATAGTGCAGATGCATATCGTTCAGTAGCTTGAAAACCTGTATAACCAGTCAGGTAGTTGTTAATACCGAGTTGGTATTTACCTTGTACAACCCAAGGGTCTAAATCAATATCACGATCTCGGAACTCACCAGCAGTGACCGAGTAGCGACTCATGCCAGGTCTTAGCATTTGAACGACAGAAGCGTAGGGGATTGAAAATGTTTGAATATCACCATTTGATTCAATCACAGAAACTTCGAGTTCACCACCGAAACCTGTTGGGTAGAGATCATTAATTTCAAAGCTACCTGGTGATACAGTCGTTTGGTAAATCAATTGCCCTTGTTGACGTACTTCAACTTTAGCATTTGTTTTTGCATTGCCACGAATACGAGGTGCATAACCCAACATACTATTTGGCAGCATGCGGTCATCACTAGAAAAATCAATACCACGGTATCCAAATGAATCGAAAACTTCACCATTGGTAAAACTATCGCCTAATGTAAGTACACCACGATATTGAGGAAATGCACGTTGCAAATAGGTACTTGTAGATTGATAGTTTGATTTACTTTCATTCTCGTTAGGCTGATCTTTCCACTGCCATTGACCATTGTGACGTAATTGCCAGCCAGCAAGATTCGCTCCAGCTGTTAATGCCATAAATGCATTAGTGGTTTCTTTATTGTCATTGCTTCTATTAAATGTTTTATATGCACTACCGCTATAAGATAAAAAGCCAGCATTTACACCACGATCCCAAACACTTGGATCGACATAGCCTTGAGCATTTTTTTGTATCGCAACCTGAGGAATAGAAATATCTACACGCAACTTAGACGTATCAAAATCATAGTATGCATCTTCAATCCATTCATCTATTTTTAGGCAGCTATTTTGTGAAATGGCAGATTGATGGATCGCTAAAGCATCTTGCTTAACACCATACTCGAGTAAAGTATTAGAGTTGAAGCAGGTAACGGCATTTTGTTTAGGATCGACAGCTTTAAATTGCATACGGCGTTTGCCGAACCATTTACCATTAATATATACGTCTACATTATATTCACCCGGTAATACAGGGTTACCGTACTTAAAGCGTGAAATATCGATCTTTTGCGCATCACCAATCAAAAACGAAGAGTCGAACTCGGCTTCCATCGCATTATTGTTTTTGAGTTCGTCTGCATACACCATCACTGGCACAGTCATGCTGATTATGCCAGAGGTTAGGTAAAAACAAATATGACGCTTTAATAATCTATATGGTGCGTGCTTTTTTGACATAATAAGAATCGCCTATATTGTATAGGTACTTAAAATTATTGGTTATCTGGATGAAAAATGATTATTGAAACTTAATTGGTTTCTCGACACGTCCGCCATAATCATTCACATTGATAAAGCTCATTTTTTCAGTATTGGAGATTTTTAATTGAACACGATCTTCAGAAAATGGCTTTAACATTAAACCTTTGGGTAATAAATCAACTTTTTTATCACCATTGACTTGATAGATTGAAGTCATCGTAATGTGAAAAGGTGTTGGGTTTTTGATGACCACACTTTGACCTGCTTTTTGCCATTGCAGCTTATCGGCTGCTAAATTAGCATCTTCTTTAATACTCGCAGGGCGGTAGAAGAATTTAATTCTTGAACGAATTGCAAGTTGTAAAAAATTATCTGGTACTGATTCAGCACCTTTACCTGTTGGTCGAGGTGGAATATCCAATACGTTTAACCAAAGTACAGATTCTTGCTGTTGATTTAGCTGTGATGCATTTGGTAAAGCTGTAATCCGGAGAGTTTGGCTTTTTGTTGCTTCAACACGCGAAATTGGAGGCGTGATCATAAAAGGAACTTTTGATTGATCAGGTGTACTTTTTGGATCTCCTTCATCAATCCATGCTTGGACTAATGCAGGTTTAGAGCCATTATTACTGAGCTGTAAAGTGACTTCACGTGCATCGGAAGGATAAATAACGCGCGTGCCGTGAATGACAATCTCTGCATGAGTAGCAGTTGCTAACATTGAACAGAGTGCAAAACCAGACAAGAATTTACTACCGTTAAATGACATGTGAAACATTCTCAGAAAAAGGCGAAAGTGATGAAATACAGAGGAGTTTCTATGTTCGAAAACATAGAAACTCAGTTATCAATAGATTATTGATAAATAATTGTGTATTGAACTGAAGTTGTTACTTCACCAGCAGTTGAAGCGCCAGTTGCATAGTATTCAGCATAGTAGTTAAGATCAGCGCTACCGCCTTCTACAACGTCAACCCACTGAGAGTTAGCTTGAGCACCAGTAGCGCCAGCAGCTAATACAGGGATTACTTGGTTGTTGTCACCAAGTAATTGAACGTCAACGTTTTGAGCACCAGCAGCAGCTTGGTTGATTAAACGACCAGTATTGAAATCAACAGTTGCACCTGGTTCGAAGTAAGTTGCAACTTTACCAGCTGAACAGTCTTCCAAGTTGATTTGGAATGGAGTACGACCTGCTACATCACCAGCATTTGCTAGAGTTTGTCTAGAAACAGTAGGAAGAGTAACTGTGAAGTCTTTACCTGCTGGAGTAACGATGTTACAAGTTTTGTCAGTTACTAAACCATTGATTGTAATTGTTCCGTCAGCAGCTTGTACATTTGCAATACCAACAACTGAAAGAGCAGCGATCAAAGCAATTTTTTTCATAATAATTTCTCAAATACATAAGCTAAAAGTTGAATTATATTACCTTTTCAGTTAAATTTTTGCGCTGAACAAGTAATGTTCGAAATATACCATTAATTAAACAAAATGCAAACCGTGTCACAAAATGCTTAATTTTTGTTTAAATTTTCCTGCGATCAAATTTAACTGTTTGTTTAATTTTATTTTTTGGTCAAAAAAATCTTCAATATACGGGTTGAGAAATATAAAATTTGGTAAAAATTACAAAAAATTTATTAGCAATAATTGATTTTTTGTTTATTTTTGTTCAAAATTGGCGGAATTTTATATGAATTTTTTATGACAAATGATTAGGTATTCTTAAAATTAAAATTTCGGGTCATCAAAATGGTTAACAAAAAGCTCAAACTTTTTTTAAGAATTTTTTAAGATTGTGGGACTAATTTTTAAGCATGAATTGATGAAAAAAACATCGCAAGGAGATATCCATGAACATGCTTTATACCCACAAACCAGACTATTATTTCTTCGCACACAAGTTTGTTCTGTTTTTGCAAGATTATTTAAAGTCTCATCCGACAGAACACCAAACCAGTTTTAATTTACAAACGATCTATGATTTGTTTGGACATGACCGTGCTTCGAGTACCACTAATCTTGAAGGTATTCTAAACATTGTGGATGAATACGTACTTGAAACCGATCAAGGGAAGCAGGCATTGATTAGTGCTTATCATGTTCATCTAGATAGCCATATTTTGACTCTGCAACTCAACCCTAAAGCAATGCACAGTCTAATAACAGGTATTCAAATTGTACGACCACTTGCAGCTTAATGTTATGTGTCTAAATTAAAGCTGAATACTTATATGGATTAGTCAATTGTTTTAGCTTGAGCTGAATTTATCTAGGCTATTGGTTATGATGTTATTTCATCTTGTGATCAGAATAGCGCTATGGATAAGAATTTTGACTCTGAAACCTATACTGTAGATAAAAATTTGACTGATACTCTGATGTGGCTAATGCATCATCAGGAGGTATTTGATTCATTCCATTTTGATGTGCACTCACAGGAGTTATCCGTTACCCATGCTGCTGGTGTGGATATCATCCGAGAAGGAATGTTCTTAAATGCGAAATATGGCATCTTAGTGACATCAGTATAATTTCAAAACGAGAAAGAAAAAGCCTTGTCAGTTGACAAGGCTTTTGCGTTTATGCGCTCATCGCATCTATTGAGAGCTCTGCAACACTTGGTTTTGGCTTTTCAGCAGTCAAACCTAATTTGGCAAATAACACTTGATCTTTACCTTCGCCAGCATTTGGCGTTGTAAGAAGTTTCTCACCAGAGAACAAAGAGTTAGCACCAGCCATAAATGCCAATGCTTGATCCGAATCACTAAGTGATTCACGTCCTGCTGATAGGCGAATATAGCTGTGTGGCATAATGATACGAGCAACTGCGATAGTACGGATCCATTCCGTTACATCTAGTTTTTCGACATCAGCAAGTGGTGTTCCTTCGATTGGCACAAGCATATTAATCGGTACAGACTCAGGATGAACAGGCATGGTAGCGAGTTCATGCAATAAACCGATACGGTCATTACGACTTTCACCTAAGCCAACAATACCGCCACTACACACTTTCATGCCAGCTTGACGGACATGGTCTAATGTATTTAAACGGTCATCAAAAGTGCGCGTACTGATAATATGTGAGTAGTATTCACGTGATGTATCAAGATTATGATTGTAATAATCCAAGCCCGCATCTTTTAAACGTTCAGCTTGAGATTGATTTAACATGCCGAGAGTCATACAGGTTTCTAGACCTAAGGCTTTTACTTCACGTACCATTTCTAGGACGTATGGCATATCACGCTCGTGAGGGTTACGCCAAGCTGCCCCCATACAGAAACGAGATGACCCAGAGTCTTTGGCTGCCTGTGCTTCACGAATTACCTTGTCAACTGTAATACGCTTTTCTGCTTCTAGTTTTGAGTCATAGCGTGCTGACTGGGAGCAATACTTGCAGTCTTCAGGACATTTACCCGTTTTGATTGAAAGAAGTGTGCTGACTTGAATCGTGTTTGCTTGAAAATGTTGGCGATGAACGCGTTGTGCTTCAAAAACTAAGTCTAAAAAAGGTTGATCATATAAAGCTTGGATTTCATCACGAGTCCAGTCATTACGTAGGGTCATTGTTATATCCATGATGATTGATTACAAAGATTGAGATTAATCATACAGAAATCGTGCCAAAGCCATAGGGCAAAAAACATCATTTTTCTATTTGATGAACAGTAGATTGCTGCAATTGTTGTTGAATTGCCCAATCAATATGTACATTTACAATCTCATCGTGCCAAGATTTTGCTTCTTGCAATTTGGCTATGATTTCATCTGAGTATGGCGCATTTCCGAGTCCGATTGCAATATTGCGTTTAAAGGATTGATAGCCTGTACGCCTGATTGGACTACCTTCTGTATTTGCTAGGAAAGTTGCCTCATCCCACCGCCAAATATCGAGTAAGCTGATATTATCTAAGCTGTGTCTAGGGTCAAAATCTGGAATTGTTGCCGTCTTCGCAAAGCCATTCCATGGACATATCAACTGACAATCATCGCAACCGAAAATTCGGTTTCCAATACCAGCACGATATTCTTCTGGAATAATACCTTTATATTCAATGGTTAAATATGCGATACATTTTCTGGCATCTAACATGTAGGGTTCAACAATTGCTTGAGTTGGACATATATCAATACAAGCCGTACAAGAGCCACAATGTGCCGTTGCGGGCTGATCAAAGGGAAGATCTAACGATGTGAATAGCTCGCCTAAAACGAAAAATGAGCCTGATTTTTTATGGATGAGTAAAGTATGTTTTCCAGTCCACCCCATACCTGCACTTTCTGCCAGTGATTTTTCGAAAATTGGAGCTGAATCTGCAAAGGGGCGTGACTCAAAATCGCCCACTTTTTCTTTAATTCGATTGGCTAAGGTTTTGAGTCGTCCACGCATCACTTTGTGATAATCACGACCTCGTGCATAGCGTGCGATAATGGCTGAATTTGGTTCAAATGGTACATAACGGGGCTTAGGGGATGCTACAAGATAGTTCATTCGCACACAGATAATGCTTTTTGTACCTGGAACAAGCAATGTTGGATCTGCGCGCTTTTCTAAGTTCTCTTCCAAATAGTGCATATCTGCATGATAGCCACGCTCCAAATATTCTTTAAAACGTGGTATTTGATCTTGAGCATCTGGTTTGGCAATGACACAATCAGAAAAGCCTAAGTCCAAAGCTTGTGCCTTTATCCAGCTTTTAAGCGCGTGGGGATCAAGCTGTTGAATCTCAATCTTTTGAGAAGCGTTTTTGGAAGAGTGAGTAGAGGCCATAAACCGATAATAAGAGGAAAACCATGCAACGTTTAGTTTACCATAGCCCAGTTTATGATAGTCAAAGTATACAAGCATGGGAGCAACGCTGGTTTGCTCAAAAAAACGCTTCACTGGGGTTGATGCAACAAGCGGCTTGGTCAATAGCACAAGAATTAAATAAACAATTTCTAGTTCAAAAAATTAAACATATCGCAATTTGGTGTGGACAAGGTAATAACGCTGGTGATGGTTATTATATTGCTGCTTTTTTAAAGCAGCAGGGTTTTAAAGTGACTGTGTTTGCAACAGAGCTAGGACATTCTATTGATTTACAACAGGCATTTAATTATGCACAAAGCCAGCAAGTTGATATTCAAACGATTGACTATTTGCTGTCTGAACATGAAATAGGGCAAGAATTGCCAATATTTGACTGTCATATAGATGCATTATTTGGGATCGGGTTAAACCGAATGCTTGATCAAAAATGGCAAAACATCATTCAACTCTACAATCTGCAAATAGGCTTAAAAATATCGATTGATATCCCAAGTGGATTACATGCCAATACAGGACAAGCTTTGCCTTGTGTTATTCGAGCAGATCAGACTTTTACGCTATTGGGATACAAAGCTGGCTTGTTTACTGGGCAAGGCAAAGAGTATGTTGGGCAATTACATTTAGCCAGCTTGATTCCAGTTGATAGTGAATTACAGTCGATTGCCTATTTGTCACCTAAAAAAGTCATGCTGCCGAAACGTCAAGCCTTTGGACACAAAGGCAGCTATGGACATGTTCTCGTCATCGGTGGTCATGCTGATATGGGGGGAGCGGTGATCATGTCTGCTGAAGCTGCTTTTCATGCGGGGGCTGGAAAGGTAAGCGTTATTTGTCATGCTAAACACCATCAAGCGATTTTGGCGCGCTCTCCAAACATCATGGTTCGAGATATAAATGCCTTAGAACAAAAAGAGATTGAGCAATTACTAAAGCAAATCGATGCAGTCTGTTTTGGTATGGGTTTAGGACGTGATGAATGGGCTGAATCAATATATTTAAAATGGTTTGAATGCCTAAATCGGCATTCGCATTTACAAGTCGTACTTGATGCCGATGGACTTTGGTTTTTGGCCAAACATCCACAACAATTAAATGCTCATGTTTATGCAACTCCACATTCAGGCGAGGCTGCAACTTTATTAGGTTGCACTGCAACAGAGATTGAGCAAGATCGTATATCTGCAATTTATCAGTTACGACAAAAATACTCAGGGCAATGGGTGCTGAAAGGCGCAGGGAGTCTAATTTTAGAGAATGAGTTATTTATCTGTACACAGGGTAATGCAGGTATGGGTACAGGAGGTATGGGGGATGTATTGGCAGGCATGATTGCCAGTTTAAAAGCACAATTTGATGAGCAAGTCGCATTACATGAAATTGTCAGTTTACATGCACAGGCAGGGGATTTACTCGCTGAAAAGGGTATGAGAGGTTTGCAAGCACATGAAATGGGGAAAATGATTTATCATGTGGTGAATCAAGCCTTGTAAATTAACCTAACGCCGTCTAGTACTTGAGCGACTCCGACCACGTGCCATACCACCTAGAGCATTTAAAACGGCCAGTTTAGTCATACTTCCTGAGGCGTGAGCATGACAAATGGCTGCAGCCAGTGCATCCGCAGCATCGGCTTGTGGCTTAATGGTTAAGTTCAATAAGCGCATCACCATCATTTGTACTTGTTCTTTATCAGCAGCCCCATAACCTACAACAGACTGTTTAATCTGGCGTGCAGTATACTCAGCCACTTGTAGATCTAAATTTACTAAAGCTGCAATCGCTGCGCCACGTGCTTGACCAAGCTTTAACGCAGAATCTGGATTTTGCGCCATAAAGACTTGTTCTACAGCAGCCTCTGTAGGGCCATGAAATTTAACAATTCGCTCCACACCTGCAAAAATACGTTTTAAACGCTCAGGCATTTCTTGAGTTTCTGTTCGAATAGTTCCTGCATCTACAAAGCGGAGTTTATTACCGTCTTTTTCGATAATGCCATAACCTGTTAAGCGGGAACCAGGATCGATACCAATAATCAGTGACATGAAGCGCTATTAAAGTATAAGTGTGTTGCTATTGTTACATAGCCATTGTAGGACGGCACTCTTTTTTTGTAGAGTTTAGAATCGAAAAGAGAATAATTGATCAAAGATTCAATGCAATAGTTTTATTTTTGCTGATATCTCGATTAAAGCACTAATAAAAATATTCTTCAAAAAATGCTCGACAATGTAAAAAAATCCCATATTCGTATTATTTTTAAACAATATTTTTAATATTTTACGAATTTTATAGAAAATGTTTGCATTAAATTTGATATGGGCGTATAAAGCTAACTCGCTGATGCGGGGTGGAGCAGTCTGGTAGCTCGTCGGGCTCATAACCCGAAGGTCGTTGGTTCAAATCCAACCCCCGCATCCAAATTAATTTTGCTCTGTGATGTATTGAAAGTAGTTGTTTGAACCATACGTCAAACACATGCTACCTTAGCTTAAATAAACCTAAATATAGCTAAAATTATTAGATTCTAGAAATGTAGTATTCCTCTCTCATCTGTCTAGCATTGTAGTAAATTAAATCGATCACCTGAGCTCAGTAATGAGTATAGTGAATTGAAAATTATTAATGAGTGGCGTATAGCCAAAGCCAGTAATGGCAATGAAATTTGTGTGAAAATCATCCCTTTGAAGCGTCAGCAAAATACGTTGAATGGTTCAAAATGGGTAGAAGTAGGTAAGAAAGTACTGTTGCAGTCTGGTCAAGAAGTTGACTTTAACTTGGATGGTAAAAGCTTTTATGCTTCGGTTAATCAGTTATATCGATTGACTTAGATGGTTTTTGTACTTGAAGTATCTATTTAATAAAGATAGATTGAGTTAAATCTAAATATCAAATCTAGATTTAACTCATAAATGAACAAAGTTTAAAAGGTTTAAAAAGTATGTCTGATACAGTTACTGGCACTGTGAAGTGGTTCAACGAAACTAAAGGTTTTGGTTTTATTCAAGCTGATTCAGGGCAAGACGTTTTTGCTCACTTCAGCGAAATCCAAAGCAATGGTTTTAAAGTTTTACATGAAGGACAACGTGTTTCGTTCGTTCTTGGCCAAGGTAAGAAAGGACCACAAGCGACTAGTATCTCTGTTATCTAATAGAAAATACTTTTAGCGAAAAAAGCCTGCATTTCGATGTAGGCTTTTTTGTTTTATTTTCTTACGATTTTTCGATAATAAACCTCAGAATAGACCATCATCTTAGACTAGATAACCTGAGTTCGATATAAAAAAAGAGTAGAAAAAAAGCCCTGTTTTTGTAACATATTGGTTCTCAAGACAAAATGTTATAAAACAAGGCTTCTCAATGGATCATATTACCGAATTATTTTGTATTTTGGATGATTTCTGCAAAAAATTTAATGAATCTTTAGAGAAAGCTTTAATTTCTAAT
>NZ_GG665952.1:212476-223049 GCF_000156555.1 Acinetobacter sp. ATCC 27244 | reverse complement strand
AGATAGATATTGCGCAAAAAAAGTAAAGTCGTGTATAGTAAATATTAACTAGAAGAATAAGACTGCTGATTCAAAAAATCTTTTCATTTCGTAGTTTAGTCAAACCTTTCGTTTTATCAGATTTCTTCTCAGAGTTTATGATTCCAAGTTGCTTGCTGCTAAGCACCCTCCATTTTTAAAAATAGGTTAAAGATATGTCTAATACTGTTACTGGTACAGTGAAGTGGTTCAACGAAACTAAAGGTTTTGGCTTTATTCATGCAGACTCTGGACAAGATGTTTTTGCACATTTCAGTGAAATTCAAAGTACTGGCTTTAAAGTTTTACATGAAGGTCAAAGAGTTACTTTTACGATCACTGATGGTAAGAAAGGACCACAAGCAACAGGTATTACTGTTGTGCCTTAAAACACAGCAATAGCTTTAAAGAAGCCCGCGATTTGTGGGCTTCTTTGTGTTGATTATGCGAAAAATGATCGCAAGTGATGAGCTGGTTGTATTTAGCTTGATTACCAGCCACTGGCAACAGGTTTTTGGACAGGGTGGATTGGATAGGTAATTGTGACTAATTTAATATTACTACGGTCATAAAAAGTACTCCCTTGTATAAATAAGCAACTATTTACTGCTTTGGAGTTTAAGACGGCATTTATTTGAATCTTCTCAACTTTATATGAGGCATTGTGTTGAGAAGTATGAATGTTTTGATAATCTTGAGTTGTTCTATTCCATGGGATGTCAAAAAGTTTCTTCATACCACCACTGGCTGTTTTTCCTAACAAGTGATTTTCAACTGAGACTTTCAAAGGGTGTTGTATTTCACATTGTCTTTTTTCTTGAAAAGTTGGGCCATTACCGATGGCATACTTTCCACACATACAATTAATAGCCGCATTAGGATTTAAGTTGATAATAAAATCATCAATTTGAATAGATCCTTCAGTAAAACGTTTTGTTTTTTCAGTGATAGTGGGTTTTCCCATTGCGACAACACGATAAGCTACGAAGAGATCATTAGCGTTAATTTTTTTAGAGCTTAGTTTGTGACTATTGAGGGAGATATTGCTATTACCAAATTTTTTTAGGAGCGCAGATTCTACTTCTGCAGCGTAGCTGCTATCTGTTTTTATTGATATATTGCCGACACTGATTGCTTCATAGAGTACCTGAGTGTTCGCGGAAAGATCTAGCTCAGTTAAGTTTTTGACTGTAACGATTTTAATATCTTCTAATAAAACGCTTGTATGGTTTTGAGCTATAGGTGATAAATTTAAGATCTTATAAAAATTACTTATTATTTCTACACCGAATTGAGTCTTGGAATCAATTATTGTGTACGACTTGGTGGATATCAGGTTTTCTGGATTGGCTGCTTCACCTGTTGGACCAAAACCTTGTTGCCACTGTGCTCCAACGTTTACATCTTCTCTAGGGATATCCATAATTTTAAATCCCTTAAATTTTTCGAAGTTGCTCGCATTGTTTTCTATTTTCGGCAAAAGTGTGCAGCTAGACACAGCCAGCATTAAAGGTAAAATAATAATAGTTTTATTCATACACTTAACTTCTTTAACTGGCCTTTGCTATGTATTTATAGTGCACTGAATGTTAAGCTTTTTTCAAGTGACATAATTTATTTTTCGGACGAGTAGATTTGGGGTGTAGTGGATGATTGAGACAAATATTGTCACAAATGAATTAAATTTTTAAGAAAATACATTAAATGGGTATACGACCTTTTGCTAATTTCATTTCATTATTTTTTTAGGCAAATTAATAAGTGTAGTACATTTAAAGAGTGCTAAAGTGATGGAAAACTTAGAACCGTATGCTCATGGGTTTGAGCAAGAGATACATGTACATTGTTGTAAGCGATCTATGGGAACGTTGTTGTTTAGTCTAGTGATTTTGATTGCAACGAGTCTCTGAGAGATAAAGCACCTTCATGGTGCTTTTTATTTATGCAGTATTTCTATTCGTTGAATGAATGATCACCTATATTTATTTTTAATAATCGTGCTTTTTATTTAATATGTAAGGCTTATAGTAAAAGGAATAAGCCAATGGACATTATACAAATAAAAGATTTTTCTGCTGAAAAGGGATATACGAAAGCGATTATTGCAATGGATGAGTGGATAAGCGCAGCACCCTATTTTTATATGATTAAGGATCACTATTTAGTTGATGAGGCTATTCGGCTAGAGTATGTGATTATTCAGTAATTAAGCAAAACTATGAGTTTAGATCAGAAATAATACTTTCTGTTTCAAATCATAGACATAATAATTTATCATTTTTGATATCTTATTTTTTTCAAATTTAAGAATTCAAACTTATGAAAAAGATCTTATTTTTAGGTTTAATGATGACTTCACTTGCCGCATGTACATCTACACCAAGCAGTGAAATGACACCACCAAAAATTGGAATGGCGAATCCTGCAAGTAAATATTGTGTTGAACAGGGTGGTCAACTAGAAATTCGCAACGAAGCAAATGGACAAGTTGGTTACTGTAAACTACCAAATGGTCAAGTGGTTGAAGAGTGGGAGCTTTTCCGTGCGAGCCAACCTAAATGTTTAGCTGATGAAGCACAAAAATTAGTCGGTCAAACAGGTTTAACGGAAGCACAAATTAAAGAAAAAACCAAATCTGAAATTGTACGTAGTATCGGACCAAATCAACCTGTAACGATGGACTATCGTGAAAATCGTGTTACGGTTACCGTAGATCCAAAATCTAAAAAGATTACCCATGCAAGTTGTGGTTAAAACGTAAATCATTTATGGCTCTCAATTAAAAATATTTGATTGGGAGCTTTTTTATATCTGTGAAACATCGAAGACTTGATAAATCCAAAAAAGTACCCATCTCTTTAATTAGTTATTTTTTTTATTTGCTGTACTGGCTTTACTTTTATAAACTCTGTGCTGCACATTTTTTCAACCTTCTGAGATAGACGAAGCTTTGACATGAATCTACTTCTTATCGTGGTATTTGGCACAATTGCTGAAGTTTTAGTATGGATCGGCGTGGGCGACCTTGTGGGGAGTATGTGGTACGTATTCTTCTGGTTTATTATCGCCTTCTTTATCGGTCTAAATATTATGCGTTCAAGCACGTCAAGTATTATGCCGCAATTACAACAAATGCAAATGACAGGGCAGCTTGGTGGTGATCCAGCAGTAACGAAAAAGATAGCACTGGCTATGTCTGGTTTCTTATTAATGATTCCAGGATTAATTTCAGATGTGTTAGCTGTACTCGTGCTTATTCCTGCTGTTCAAACAGGTCTTCGTAATGCATTAATGAAAACCATGGCAAAACGTCAGCAAGCGATGATGGATCAAATGATGAATGGAATGGGTGGCGGTGCTGCAGGACAAAATCCTTTTGCTGATATGATGCGCCAAATGCAAGAGATGCAAAGACAGCAAGGTGGCGGTCAGTATCAAGATTCAACCATCATTGATGGTGAAGCAAGAGAAGTAAAACCAGAGCAAAAGAAAATTGAATTTAAAGATGTAAATTAAAATATAAACAAGCGACAAAAGCACACTTCAAAATAGTGTGCTTTTTATTGCTCATCTTTTGATTTAAGTGGCTTTTCTTCTGCTTCTGAGGTGGTTTTGGGGATTTGAGGTTGGTATTGGCTGGTTGTGAGCGTAGTAACTTTATTTTCCGATTGTTTGTAACTGCGACTACGATTGGCGCGCTCTCGAAATCCGCCTTTGTTAATCAGTTGGGTCATCAGATTTGATCCTGTAATCAAGTTTTAAAAAAGTATTTTAGCAAACAATTGCTTTGTAATCACATTGAGTACAGTTCTGTATGCAAGTCAAGTATCACATAAAATTGTCATAAAATTTTGTTACTTTGATTTTACATCTGAGTAATCTTGATTGAATTCTTATTTTTTTTCTCATAGGATGAAGTTATGGTCGTAAAACTGCTACCAAATGAAAATAAAAAATAAGAAGTGGGAGGATAAATGATGTTATCTCAATATCATTGTGCGTGTTGTGACAAGGTTGTTGCATCGACAGACAAAGAGTGCCCGTATTGCGGTTCACAACATATTCGTAGTCCATATGGCTTATGGATGTTTTGTATTGCTGCTTGTTTAGTTGTGGTGGTGATTGCCAAAGTTGTACATGTTTATGTTCAGCAGAACCATGAAGATCAAGTCATGCAAAAAAATTCACTATTTGAAATTTTTAAACATGAAAATACACATCCCAAAAACTAGATATTTTACTAGGAATAAAAAAAGCTCACAGCTTGTACTGTGAGCTTTAAGCTACTCTAAGATTTGAGGATTACAATCCTGCGGCATCTTTTAGGATGTCAACTTTATCTGTTTTTTCCCATGTAAATGCAGTGTCAGAGCCTTCACGACCGAAATGACCATAAGCTGCTGTTTGTTTGTACATCGGTTGAATCAGATTTAGCATACGTGTAATGCCATAAGGACGTAAGTCAAAATGTTCACGAACCAATTGCACGATTAACTCGTCTGATACTTTGCCTGTATTAAAAGTATTGATCGAGATAGACGTCGGTTCTGCAACACCAATTGCATAACTTACTTGGATTTCACATTTGTCAGCTAAACCAGCGGCAACAATGTTTTTTGCAACATAACGACCAGCATAAGCAGCTGAACGGTCCACTTTCGATGGATCTTTACCAGAGAAAGCACCGCCGCCATGACGCGCCATACCGCCGTAGGTATCTACAATAATTTTACGACCAGTTAAACCACAGTCACCAACAGGACCGCCAATCACAAACATACCCGTTGGGTTGATGTGGAATTTAGTTCCAGCATGAAACATCTCAGCAGGAATGATTGGTTTAACAATTTCTTCAATCACTGCTTCTTTGAGTTGAATTTGTGAAATTTCGGGATCATGTTGAGTTGAGAGTACAACTGCATCTAAGCGCACAGGTCTGCCATTTTCATAAGCAAATGTTACTTGGCTTTTCGCATCTGGACGTAACCAAGGTAGAGCACCTGAACGGCGTAATTCAGCTTGGCGTTCCATTAAACGGTGTGCATAAGAGATTGGGGCAGGCATGAGTACATCTGTCTCACGGCTTGCATAACCAAACATAAGACCTTGGTCACCAGCACCTTGATCTTCTGGCTTTTGACGATCAACACCTTGAGCAATCTCAGGAGATTGTTTACCGATCATGTTGATTACAGCACAGGTTGAACCATCAAAACCTAAATCTGAGTGGTGATAACCAATACCATTTACGGTTTGACGTACAATCGCTTCAAAGTCCACATTTGCAGTTGTTGTGATTTCACCAGCAAGAACAACAGCACCTGTTTTTACTAATGTTTCACAAGCGACACGCGCATACGGGTCTTCTTTTAGGATTGCATCTAAAATCGCATCACTAATCTGGTCAGCCATTTTATCTGGATGACCTTCGCTTACAGATTCTGAAGTAAAAACAGCATACTCGCGCATGAACGTCCTATCATTGGTATTTTCAAAAAGACAGAGTATGTTACATCGACTTGGCGGATAGGACTAGCATAAGCTGACCAAAAAGCATGAATTTATTTCATTTTCATTGTGTTTTTATTGATATGTGTATCAGAAAAACTAATATTAAAGCTTTAATTGATAAAGTTTTTCTGAATTGCTGATGTACTTTTTGAAAAAATACCTTTGAACAAATGTTTATCCTGTGAGCATTTACATAAAGAATTGTATTTGAACGATCAAAATATAAGAAATATCGTGTATTGCACTTTACCCCATCTTGTTTTTTTAAGACAATAGTCGCAGTTTTTGAAAGATGTTTTCTCATCTTCTTTTCTTATTGATTTAATCGGATTCTGACTTATGACAACCCCTTTAAATGAACGTCGTATTGCAAATGCAATTCGTGTCTTGGCTATGGATGCTGTGCAACAAGCAAACTCAGGGCATCCTGGTGCTCCAATGGGGATGGCAGATATCGCTGACGTAGTTTGGCGTGAATTTTTAAATCACAACCCGACAAACCCACAATGGGCAAACCGTGACCGTTTCGTATTGTCAAATGGTCATGGCTCAATGTTGCAATATGCGTTGTTACATTTGACGGGATATGATTTGTCTATTGAAGATTTAAAACAATTCCGTCAATTACACTCTAAAACTCCTGGTCATCCAGAATTAGGCTATGCACCGGGTATTGAAACGACAACTGGTCCGTTAGGTCAGGGTATTGCCAATGCAGTTGGTTTTGCTTTAGCTGAAAAAACTTTAGCTGCACAATTTAATAAAGATGGTTTAAACGTTGTTGATCACTTCACTTACTGTTTCTTAGGTGATGGCTGCTTGATGGAAGGTATTTCACATGAAGCATGTTCACTTGCAGGGACTTTAGGTCTTGGTAAGCTTGTTGTTTACTATGATGACAATGGTATTTCGATTGACGGTGAAGTTGAAGGTTGGTTTAGTGACGATACTGAACAGCGCTTTAATGCTTATGGCTGGCAAGTACTTCGTGTAGACGGGCATGATGCTGATGCAATTCGCCAAGCAACTGTTGAAGCGAAAGCAGAAAGCAATAAACCAACGATCATTATCTGTAAAACGATTATTGGTTTAGGCTCACCGAATAAACAAGGTAAAGAAGATTGCCACGGTGCACCACTTGGTAAAGATGAGATTGCTTTAACGCGTGAAGCATTGGGCTGGAAAGAAGATGCATTCGTAATTCCTGAAGATGTTTATGCAGCTTGGGATGCAAAAGCAAAAGGTCAAACTTCTGAAGCCGCTTGGAATGAATTGTTTGCTCAATACCAAGCAAAATATCCAACTGAGGCGGCTGAATTATTGCGTCGCATCAATGGTGATTTACCTACTGATTTTGCTGAAAAAGCAGATGCTTTCATTGCTGAAACTAATGCTAAAGCTGAAACCATTGCGACACGTAAAGCAAGCCAAAATACATTGCAAGCATTTGGCCCATTACTTCCTGAATTATTGGGTGGTTCTGCCGATTTAGCTGGTTCTAACTTAACACTTTGGAAAGGTTGCCAAGGCGTACAAGAAAATCCAGCGGGCAACTATGTGTACTATGGTGTTCGTGAATTCGGTATGACCGCAATCGCAAACGGTGTAGCATTACACGGTGGTTTTGTTCCTTACGTTGCTACATTCTTGATGTTTATGGAATATGCACGTAATGCAGTGCGTATGTCAGCATTAATGAAGCAACGCGTGATTCATGTTTATACGCATGACTCAATTGGTTTAGGTGAAGATGGTCCTACGCATCAACCAATCGAACAAATTGCATCATTGCGCGGTACGCCAAACTTAAATACTTGGCGTCCATGTGACACAGTTGAAGCTGCTGTTTCTTGGAAATCTGCGCTTGAGCGTAAAGATGGTCCGACAGCACTCATTTTCTCTCGTCAAAACTTACCATTCCAAGCACGTAATGAAGCTCAAATTCAAAACGTTGCAAAAGGTGGTTATGTGCTTGCTGAAGAAAAAGGTGAGTTGAAAGCAATCATCATTGCGACTGGCTCTGAAGTTTCATTGGCAATGGAAGCATATGCACAACTTGAAGGTGTGCGTGTCGTGTCTATGCCATGTGCTGAAGAATTCATGAAGCAAGATGCTGCATACCGTGAAGCTGTATTACCTGCACATATTCGTGCACGTGTAGCGGTTGAAGCGGCTCATGTGGATTACTGGTGGAAATTTGTTGGTTTAGATGGCAAAGTGATCGGTATGACCACTTACGGCGAATCTGCACCAGCAAAAGACTTGTTCCAGTTCTTCGGTATCACGACTGAAGCTGTTGTTGCTGCGGTTAAAGAACTGACTGCTTAATTGAATTAAGTGGTATAAAAAAGCGTCCTGATTAAGGACGCTTTTTTGATGATAATAGAATTAAATATTAAGTTCGGTTTGAATCGAAATATTTGACGTTAATAACTTATGAATCGGGCAGCTTTCCGCGACTTTTAATAAACGTTTGTGCTGATCGTCAGTAAATTCACCTTTGAGCACAATTTTACGCTCGATATTGTTATGACCTGATTCAGGTTGACCATTTGGGTTTAAACTCAAATCAACTTGAACGTGGTCAAGTTTAATTCCCTTATGCTTAGCGTACATTTCCAAGGTAATGGTAGTGCAAGCACCTAAAGCAGAAAGTAAAAGCTGAACAGGGTTGGGTGCTGTATCTTGACCACCTTTATCAGCAGGCTCATCCGCATGCCATGTATGACCAGATTCATCAGTCAGTGTTACGCGATAAGGGGTCAAAGTGCTCTCAGCTTGTACAGAATAAGTCATGATTTACCTTGTTGTTGGTATAAATGATTGAGCATATCTCAAAAGTGTTGCTTATTGGATGAAAATAAGGACATCAAAGCCCTTATTTTCAACGAGTTTGAGTATTTTAATAGCGCGCCTTGGCTAATAAGTTAGCATTTTGATCTAAAAACTCAGCATCTAAGAAATGAGCTTTACCACCATGATGGATTACCGTCGATAATATATCATCTACTATATCATCAGTCGTCGTCGTACCAGTATCAAGTTCAACAGTAGACGTTGCTGAATCAATATTCGCTGGCTGTATGTAACCTTTTTTAATAAAGATTTGGTCAAGGCGACCCTCATTTGCAGCACGGTAAATTGATGATAAATCCTCAATCAATAAATTCTGACTCTTTGCTTGATTGATTTCAGTTTGAGCAACTTCCTGAAGTTTGGTTCGGTATAAATTTACTTGCTCTTGGGCTTCTTCAATAATCAGGCGTGCTTCTGCTTCTAAGTTTGCACTGTTAGTAACAGTGGCGACAATTGCATTTGGATTGTCACAGACTTGTTGATAGAAAGAGACGGTACGCTCATCACCAACGACAATAATTGGTAAAGGATTTTGTTTATAGACTTCCTGAACGCTTTTATCAACACGATTTAGAAACTCTTTGATATAGTTTTCTTCTTTGGTTGCGTTTGAACGATCATTTGAGTTCGTTGTATAAAGATGCGTGTTTTCTAATGGGAATTCTAATCCTTGAAGTTCATCTTCTTGATTAAACTCATGTACGAGCTGATCGTTAAATACTTCAAATAATCGCCCATTCATTCTTGAAACAATCACCATGTAATAATGCACAGAACTGTTCAATTCACGGAGAATGTCTCGTGTAGCAAAATGTTGATCAATAATGACTCGTGGTTTTACCTTGAAAGGGAAGTTGAAAATTTGAGTACTTTCTGGTGTTGAGAAGATTGCTAAAGTATCGAGATTATAATTGTGATCATGCTCGGAAAGCTCTTTCTCAATTTGCTCTAATCGCGTATGAACCTCACGCTTATCATGGGTTTCAGATAAGCGAGTTTCTAATTCTTTGAGTGCATTTTTTAATGCAATTGCATCTTGCTGGTTATCTGGAAAAGTTCGATGTGTTGGAACAAAAATGCTGATCGCTGGATTGGCTTGAACCGTGTTTAATTGATCAAATACTTGTTGTAAATTCATGATGTTTCCTCTAAATGAAAATAATTAAAAATTTTTTAAAGGTGATTAATTTTTATAACATCGTTTGCTAAAAACCACGGTTAAAAAATGATAAGTTTTGTATAGCTCGAATTTGTGTAAGTTATGCTTTATTGTTGTTTGTGTGATTTATTTATCTATATAGATGTATAATCGTTGCAAAAATAAAACACTGTGTCATAAATCAACCGCAGTTTATTCCTACACTTTTCTACTACAATCAATGAAATTTTGAAAAAATGATTCGAGGATGCCATGAACAGATTAAAAACGTTATCTCTAGGTGTATGTTTAGTATTAGGTTCAACACTAGTACAAGCGAAGGCTGTTGATTACAAAATTGATCCAACTCACACAGCGACTGTTTTTAGCTGGAACCATTTCGGTTTTTCTACACCAAGTGCAAATTTCACTGATATTCAAGGTGTAATTAAAGTTGATAATGCAAAACCAGAAAATTCTTCAGTAAATGTTACGATCCCAGTTAGCAGCGTAAATACAAATGTTGTTGCACTGGACAAAGAATTCCAAGAAGAAGCTTGGTTTAATGCAGCAAAATATCCAAACATCACTTTTAAAAGTACGAAAGTAGAAACTAAAGATAAAAAGCACTTCAAAATTACAGGTGATTTGACTGTTAAAGGTGTGACCAAGCCTGTGGTATTGGATGCGGTATTAAATAAACAGGGCGAGCATCCGATGGCAAAAGTTCCTGCGATTGGTTTTAATGCAACCACTTCATTTGATCGTTCAGCATTTGGTATTGGAAATTACGTACCGAATGTTGGTGACAAGATCACTGTAAATATTACAACTGAAGCAACTGCTGCTAAGTAATATTTAACAAATAATAAAAAGCTCAGGTGAATACCTGAGCTTTTTGTTTTGATGAAGAAAAATTTTAATGCTTAGCTCGATTATTCTGTCGCATTGAATGCATCTGAATATGTAACATTGCCTGTCGGTGTATGATCATAAAAAGGCAAAACTTGAAAATATTCAGCAGGCACACCATCCAGAATTAGTTTTGGG
>NZ_GG665952.1:183793-212007 GCF_000156555.1 Acinetobacter sp. ATCC 27244 | reverse complement strand
AGTTTTGGATCTGCTTTAAATCCAAATCGACCATAATATTGAGGATCTCCAAGCAATACACAGCCCAAAGCGTCTAGATCTTTTAATGCTTCAAGGCCTGCATGTATTAACTTCGCTCCAATATCTTTACCCTGAAAATCAGGCAGTACCGAAATAGGCCCTAAACCATACCAGCCAGTTGTAGCATCTGATATTTGAACAGGCGAAAATGCAATATGCCCGATAACCTGATGATCACTTTCAGCAACCAGTGAAAGTGTTAGTTGGTTAGAATCTCTTAATGCATTTACAATGAACTGCTCTGTATGACTCGAATACTCCTCACGCTCAAAAGCTAATCGAGTTAAATCAAAAATAGCATTTATATCGGTTGGATTTTCATCACGAATAATTAGATTCATATTCATTTTCTCTTGAGTGTCTTGATCTAACATGTCACAAATTTGTTCGATCAAAGGTTTTATATTAACGATTGTCTAATTGTGGGCGAACTGATCTAAGCCCGTGTAAATTGATTTGATAGGGCTGTCCATTAAGTGATTTGATCAGTTTCTTCTTTTTTAACTTGTTAAAGGTTTCAAGACTACAATCAGACAGCAAGAAACCTTCTCGGCTGTAACACTCTACAGCGATAGTTTGACCAGCGTCATTACGAAGTTTTACGATTTTTCCGCCTTTAGCTAAGACGTGTAATGTCCTTTGTTCGGACTTAGATAGGTTCATGTTGTATCCAGATATAAGTAATCATAAGCAAAGTTAAGCTTTTAAAAGCCAATAAAATCGCGTCGATAACCTATTTCAATATGCTATTGAAATACGATTATCAGATTACTGCTATCTCCAACATAAAATCCTCGATGAGAAGTAGATTGATACGAAATGTACCGAATGGAAGTATTTTATAGAAACTGATAATAGAAGTAAATATCGATGTGCATATAGCCTATGCTTGAAAACCCGTTTTCAACACCAGTTGAACTATTATTTTTTCGAATTTTTTTCTTTAAGTTGTAAGTAGATTGGGATAGGTTTCTTTGCTTGCTTTTTCAGCATGAGTTTAATGTATAACGCAATCGCAAAGCAGGCTGTTGCAACTGTAAGCATAAGGCTATTCATATAACTCATCAGTGAGCTTACATAACCAATCGTCGTTAGTCTTCGTTGCATACGCTCAACCTGGGTGCTGGACTCAATCCCTGTGATTGCCCAAGTGCATAGATGTTCGCAATTGTTGATAATTAAATGATAGTTATTTTCATGCATGCGAGAACGCATCCGTTTTACAACAACTTTTGCTTTATAACGAGGTGAGGGGTAATGTCGAATGTAAATGGGTTTACCACGAGCAAAACGCTGAAGGGTTGTCATTTCAATCGGATGTTTTTTAAAGATATGAGCAAAACCAGAGTAATGAATCACACGTCCACGGCCCGCATAGATTCCATGATGGCTGTAGCCAAAATGTTTGACAATGAGGTGAGCGCCGAGCGGAAAGCGTCGATGTTTTTGTTGCATGCGGATACAAGGTCTTTGTATTTACACTTGTATTCTAATCAAAAAAAATGAATCAATCGAGTACCTTTGTGGATTGATTCGCATGAATGTGTTTGGAGATTGTATCTGGGGTTTTGCGTTATATTGAGCGAGTTGTATTTATTCAAAATAGAGATATCTATGAGAACAGGTTTTTTGATATTACTCACATTATTAGCTATGCCGAATGCTTTTGCTATGCAGCATCACGTTTATCAATTTGAACGTGTTGATTATAGCGTGGTAGAGGTTCAAGACCTCAATGTGTTGAAGCTCTATTTAAAAAGCCCAAAAACTAATCGTTATTATCACAAGTTTTCTAATATTCAAAGTGAGTTACAAGCGTGCGAGCGTTTAGACTTTGCCATGAATGCGGGCATGTATCATCCGGATTTTCAACCTGTTGGCTTATATATAGAAGATGGAAATGAAGTGGTTGCATTAAATGAAGATCGTGGTTTTGGAAATTTCTTTATGCAGCCCAATGGCGTGTTAGCTTGGAATCAAACACAAGCAATCATAAAAACAACATCTGAATATAAACAGCACAGCTTTGATGCCATATATGCAACTCAGTCTGGTCCGATGTTGGTTTATGATGGAAAGATAAATCCTAAATTTTTGCCTGATTCAAATTCTTTGAAAGTTCGTAATGGTGTGGGCATCAAAGATAATACATTGTATTTTGTTATATCACAGCAACGCGTGAGTTTTTATCAGTTTGCACAATTTTTCAAACAACAATTGTCAGTAGAGGATGCTTTATACCTTGATGGTTCTATTTCAAGTTTTTATTCTGCAAAAACAAAACAACATGATCGTTTGATGAATTTAGGGCCGATTGTGGCGGGGGTAAAGCGAGATGAATGTAGGTAGTAGTACCTAATCCCTTTATGAGAAAGGGATTAGGTTTTGCTTTATTGAATTGGTGGGTTGATCATTTCAAGAAGCTCTTTGCGGCTGTAGCCTCGAGAAATAAGTACCTTTTTGATGCCTTTAATTACGTCTTCATCTCTTGCTTTAACCAGAGCTTCCAATAATTGTTCGTTTGTTTTACATGAGCAATCATTTTCGACGCAAGCAATTTGATTCTTATGTTCATTGTGCTGTTGTTCAGCAGAGAACAGTTTTTCCCAAAAACTCATAGAGCCTTTCATATTCGGTTTAACATAGATCGAAATATAATCAATCTAAAATAAAATACAAGCCAGAAATAGTGATAAAAGCAGCAGTTAGACTCTGATTTTTCCGATGGTAATTGGTGAAATCAACGAAAATATGACATTGTTATGACTTGATATTTAAAGAATAATATTTTTCGTTTTTAAAAGTATTTAGAAATTAAAGAGTTAAAATTCTCTTTAATTTCTAATGTTACATTGACATAAATTGTTTAAATTTTTTCGAGCAAAACACCTGACTCAATATGGTGCGTAAATGGGAACTGATCGAATAAAGCAAATTTGCTGATACGGTGAGTTTGAGTCAAAGTTTTTAAATTATCATGCAGCGTGTCAGGGTTGCATGATATGTAGATAATTCGTTCGAATCCTTGCATAAGTGCCAAAGTTGCATCATCAATGCCTGCACGTGGTGGATCAACAAAGATCGTATCAAAATGGTAGCTTTGGATGTCTATATTTGCTTCTTGTAAGCGTCTAAACTCACGCTCACCTTCATAGGCTTGAGTAAATTCTTCAGCTGAAAGACGTGCAACTTGGATATTTTCAATCTGATTTTGTTCAATATTCCATTGTGCCGCATAGACTGAGCTTTTTGCGAGCTCTGTTGCAAGAACACGATTAAATTTTAGAGACAATGGCAGAGTGAAATTGCCATTACCACAATACAATTCTAATAAATCTTTTTGTGAGTTTTGTGCTGCATCACACGCCCATTCAAGCATATGTTTGCAAACTTGTGTATTCGGTTGGGTAAAACTACTTTCGATTTGTTTGTATTTAAATATGCGTCCATGAACATTGAGTTGTTCAACAACATAGTCATCACCAACAATCACTTTTTGACCGCGGCTACGACCCATAATTTTAATGTTTAACTTTTCAGCTAAAGTTTTTGCAGCAGCTTCCCACTCACTATCTAAACGACGATGATAGATGAGCGTCACTAACATTTCTCCGCTTAAGGTTGCGAGAAAGTCAGCTTCAAAAATACGTTGTGATAAGATTGGGACTGCTTTTAATTCCTCTAATAGGCGAGGCATTAAGTCATTAATGCTTTGGTCGGCAATAGGAAACTCATCAATACGGATAACAGTTTTTTGTTTACCATCTTCAGCACGTTCAAACATGGCATAGAACAGATCATCATCAGTATGCCACAGACGAAATTCGGCACGCATACGAAAATGTTGTTCAGGTGATTGAAATACTTCTAAAGCAGGGGGATTGAACGGTGCAAATTGTGCAGTAATTCGTTCAACTTTCTCTTGAAGTTGCTGTTGATAAGATACGGTCATAACTACCAAAAATACAAAACAAATTTAGCTGTGAATGGTATCAAAAAAGCTGTACGAGGTGCAGGGAAATTGCGAGTTTCATTTATTTAATATCGTTATTCATCTTTAACACTCTTTGGATAAATTCAGCTTTTAATTCACGGTATCGATCTTGGGGGATTCCTGTGCAACTGCGCTTTAAAGCATTATATTGCTCAACAAGATCAGGTGATTCTTTTAACCTATCTCGGAAAATTAAAAAAAATCTAAATACTGATCCACTCGTAACAATTTGAAGAGCGACATCATTATCTAATGATTCCAGCATACAAAGTTCATTGGTACGCAAGGTATCAAGCTTTTCTTTAAAATTGAGCTTTTTAAGATTATCAATTGTTTCTAAGAAGTATTTTTGAGGAATTTCAATATAAATATCTAAGTCACCTTTTGAAACAGCGTTAGGGATTGCAGATGAACCAATGTGTTCAACGATTGCGTATGGGGTAAGGTTGAGTATTTGATTTTTGTATTTTTCAAAAAGTTGTTGGCAATGCTGTTGGTATTGATCGGGTGGAAAGAATTGCATATAGACGTTCTCATTTTTGTGAATAGAGAGGTGGTCCCACTTGTTTGAACAACTAAAAGCGTATTTACAAGTGATATTCCGCTCTAGTTAAGCCACCTTGTTTTGTTGGGGTAGCTGATCATAGTAAAACTCATTTGGTGTCATTTTGTCTAGACTCGAATGAGGTCGTTTCAAATTATAAAACTCAAAATATGCACTTAATTGCTTTTTCGCATCTGTGACACTGCTATAAGCTTTGAGATACACCTCTTCATATTTAACGCTCCGCCATAATCGTTCAACCATCACATTATCTACCCATCGACCTTTACCATCCATACTGATTTGAATGCCATTTGATTTCAATACATCAATAAATGCATCACTGGTGAACTGACTGCCTTGGTCTGTATTCAATATTTCAGGTGATCCATATTTTTCAATCGCTTCATTTAAAACCGAAATACAAAAATCCACCTCCATACTAATCGATACCCTATGCGCAAGTACCTTGCGGCTATGCCAATCAATCACAGCACATAAATAAACAAAGCCTTTTGCCATAGGGATATACGTTATATCCGTAGACCACACTTGATTACTGCGCTGAATAGCCAACCCTTTGAGCAGATATGGATATTTACGGTGAGCTTGATTAGCCTGGCTTAAATTTGGTTTGCAATATAACGCCTGAATACCCATTTTCTTCATTAAAGTACGTGTATGACGTCGTCCTATATGATGCCCTTGACGATTCAACAAATCACGCATCATACGACTGCCTGCAAAAGGATATTGCATATGTAATTCATCAATACATCGCATCAGCTTCAGATCTGATGAGCTAACAGGTTTTGGGCGATAATAATAACAACCACGGGAGACTTTCAGCAGCTTAGCTTGCTTAGATACTGAAATCTGAAGTGAGTCGTCGATTAACTTTTGTGGTTGAAGCGGCCCAGTTTCTTCAACACACCTTCTAAAAAATCAATTTCTAATGCCTGCTCACCGATTTTTGCATGTAACTTTTTAAGATCAATGGGGGGGTCTGATGGAGCTTTTGATTGATCGAAAGCTTGCGAGGAAGCTGAGATCAATTGATTTTTCCAGTCAATAATTTGGTTTTGATGAACATCAAATTCAGCACTCAATTCAGCAAGTGTTTTTTCTGCTTTAATCGCAGCAAGTGCTACCTTAGCTTTAAAATCATTTGAATGATTTCTTCTTGGTCTACGTGCCATAAAATACTCCATATATTGATGTTTATAACATCATTTGAGGAGCAGAATATCACTTATAGGAGTTGTTCAAATTTACGGATCCATCTCTATAGCTTTAAGTCTAGAAAGTAATAAAAAACCCGAACCATGTAAACATGATTCGGGCTAGGAGATTGAGGACTAAAACTAGTCTTCAGATAAAGTCATCAAACTTGCATTACCGCCTGCTGCTGCAGTATTTACGCTAATGGCACGTTCGATGACGAGGCGTTCTAATGGAATCTGCTCACCTGTTTGAAGATGAGTAATACCAACGATAGCTCCTGAACGATTCGCAATTTTATGCTGTAAGGTTTGAAGCTGTTCTACTGAACCTTGATGTAATACAGCATCAAAGTGATCTGTTTCAACACGTGCAATGACTTTGATTGCTGCTAAAACTTCTTTTGGTAAAGATGCTTGATATTTAGCCAAGAATACGTTGTCTTTTAGCACTGCTGCTGAACTACCAACTGCAAAAATTGCAAGAAGTTGTTGTAGCTGAGCTGCTTCATCATTGGCAATTGAAAGCACACGATGACGAGGTAAGATAATGTATTGGTTGCTTTCACCCGTAGGGCCTTGCAACTCATAGAACTTACCTACACCAAATGCAGGAATCGTTGTAATTGCTTGAGGCATATTTTGGTTTGCCCAAGACAATAAGCTTTGATAAGCAACATTTGATACCGCATCAAATTGAGAAATTTCTGCTTTCACCGCAAATGGTGTAGCCAATACTTTCTCAGAACAATGTTCCATCAAACGGTACATATAAAGTGGGCCGCCCGCTTTCGGACCAGTACCAGATAAGCCTTCACCACCAAATGGTTGTACACCTACCACTGCACCCACGATATTGCGGTTAATATATAAGTTACCTACTTCCGCACGTTGGATCACAGTATTGATGGTTTCATCGATACGTGTGTGTAGACCCATGGTTAAGCCATAACCTTTGGCATTGATTCGATCGATCAATTGCTCAAGTTCACCATACTTATAAGTGATGATGTGCAATACAGGACCAAATACTTCACGCTCAAGGTCATCAAGGTTTGGTAATTCAATCGCAGTTGGCGGTACAAAAGTCCCTTGCGTAAGTGTTTGTTGGCTTGCAGCATCGTTAAACATCAATTGATGAACAGGGTAACCCTTAGATTTCATCTTTTGGATGTGGGTATCGATGGTTTGTTTTGCTTCAGTATCGATTACAGGACCAATGTCAGTTTTTAAGATCGCAGGGTTACCGACGATCAACTGTTGCATTGCGCCTTTTAACATTTTGATGACGGTTGCCGCGCTATCTTCTTGTACGCACAAGATACGAAGTGCAGAACAGCGTTGACCCGCACTGTCAAATGCAGAACTTACAACATCTAGAACCACTTGTTCAGTAAGTGCTGAAGAATCCACGATCATCGCATTTTGACCACCAGTTTCCGCGATTAACGGGATAGGCTGACCATTTGGAGATAAGCGTTTTGCCACAGTCTTTTGCAAGATTTTTGCAACTTCGGTAGAACCTGTGAACATGATGCCTTGAATACGATCATCTTGGCTCAGTTGAGCACCTACAGTTTCACCACGACCAGGAAGGAGTTGAACAGCACCATGTGGTACGCCAGCTTCCCACAAAATTTGGACAGCTTGTGCTGCAATAAGTGGTGTTTGTTCTGCTGGTTTAGCAATTACACAGTTACCGCTTACTAATGCTGCTGCAATCTGACCAGAGAAAATTGCAAGAGGGAAGTTCCATGGGCTGATACAAAGAACGGTACCTAATGGTTTTACTTGTGCATGTGCAGGTAAATTCTCAATTTGAGTTGCGTAGTAACGTAAGAAGTCTACTGCTTCGCGTACTTCAGCAATTGCATTGGCATAAGTTTTACCACTTTCACGGCAGAGTAAAACCATCAATTCCTGAATACGAGCTTCCATCAAATCAGCTGCACGTTTTAAGCAAACAGCACGTTCAGTTTTATTTGTTGCAGCCCAACTTTGCTGTGCTTGTACTGCTGCTTCAAGTGCAAGTTGTACATCAGCACTCGTTGCTTCATTCACATAGCCCACAATTTCACTGTTTTGTGCAGGGTTTGTAATTGCAATAGCATTACTTTCATCGTGAACAGTGGATTCAAAGCCCAGTAACGGTGTGCTTTTCCAAATGTGGTGACGTAGCTTCTGTGCTGTTGCATTTAGATCAGCAAGTGGCGTGTCATTATTTAGGTCAAAACCATTTGAGTTTGGACGCAATGGGTATAAATCATGTGGAAGAGGAATTGCTGGGTGTTTTAATCCGAGCTGGCCTTCTTCTTTTGCAGCAGTTTGAATGTCTTTGATCGGTGATTGAATTAAATCATCAACTTTCAATGTTTTGTCTGCAATACGGTTCACAAATGAAGTGTTAGCTCCATTCTCAAGCAAACGGCGGACTAGATAAGCCAACAATGTTTCATGGTTACCTACAGGCGCGTAAACACGACAAGGAATACCGAGTTTATTCTCTTCTTTTGAACCTACGACTTGCTCGTACAACGGTTCACCCATTCCATGCAAGCATTGGAATTCGTATTGACCAGGGTAGTATTTACTTGGGTCAGCTAGGTTGTAAATCGTTGCAAGTGATTGCGCATTGTGTGTTGCAAATTGCGGATACACTTGGTCTGGAGCAGCAAGAAGTTTCTTCGCACAAGCGATGTATGACAAATCGGTGTGTACTTTACGGGTAAACACAGGGTAGTCAGTCATACCGTCAATTTGAGCTTTCTTGATCTCGCTGTCCCAATATGCACCTTTCACCAAACGGATCATCAAGCGTTTGTTACTGCGTTTAGCAAGGTCAACGATATAATCAACCACATAGAAACAACGCTTTTGATAAGCCTGAATAACGAAACCAATTCCTTTCCAATTGGCAAGTTTTGGCTCAAAACATAAACGTTCAAGTAATTCGAGTGAAATTTCTAAACGTTCAGATTCTTCAGCATCGATGTTTAAGCCGATATCATATTGTTTTGCTAAGCATGCAAGCTCAAAAACTTTGTTATAGAGTTCGTGATGAACACGGTCAATTTGGGCACGTTGGTAACGTGGGTGCAAAGCAGAAAGCTTAATTGAGATACCAGGACCGTCATATACACCACGGCCATTTGATGCTTTGCCAATCGCATGAATTGCTTGAGTGTAGTCGTTGTAGTAACGTTCAGCATCATGTTCAGTAAGTGCTGCTTCACCTAGCATATCGTACGAGTAGCGGAAACCTTTATGTTCTAATGGTTTAGCATGTTCAAGTGCTTCTTCGATGGTTTCACCGGTTACAAACTGTTCGCCCATCATACGCATGGCAACATCCACCGCTTTACGAATGATACCGCGACCACTACGTGCCAGAAGTCCAGTTAAAACACTAGATAAACTCGTTTGCTTTGGTGTTTCCATCAGTTTGCCTGTGAGCATCAAGCCCCAAGCAGCAGCATTAACGAACATGAGGTTACTTTGACCGACATGGTCTTTCCAGTTACCTTGGTTGATTTTGTCACGAATCAATAAATCACGTGTCGCTGTATCTGGAATACGAAGCAATGCTTCAGCCAAACACATGAGTGCAACACCTTCTTGAGAAGAAAGCGAAAATTCTTGAAGTAGACCTTGAACGATACCCGCTTTACCAGCTGAGCTTTTACGCTCACGTAAATTGTTTGCTAAGTTAAATGCGAGATCATAAATTTTTTGATCAAGATCAGGGGAGATATTGGCAGCTTCAGCAAGTTCTGCCACTGATTCAGGTTCTGCACGTCGCCAAGCAGTATTAATGCGTTGCTCAAACTCACTTTTTTCTTTAAATTCGGTGATGTAAGCACCGCTATTTTGAGTTGTGTCCATGTCTAGGCGGGTATCCAAAGTATTCATGCTAAATTCCGATAACAATCTTGAAGTTCTATCGATATTTGATGCCTTGCTTGATGCAGTTTTAGTTTGCAGCGCGGTTAACAAATAAAATACCAATAGACTCTATCTCTATTGAGTAGAGAGGTTTAGATAATTTATCATTACAGAATAAAACCCGTATAACTCACTATATTTCGACCATTTTTTAGAGGAAAATTCAGTTGGATAGCCCAATTTATACTTTAGATCGAACTGATTTGAAAATTCTGGATATTCTTCAAACAGATGGAAGAATATCAAACAGTAAGTTAGCTGAATTAGTGAACTTGTCTCCGACTGCGGTAATGGCGCGTGTGCAAAAGCTGACAAAAGATGAATTTATTCTTGGTTACGAGGCAAAGCTCAATCCGAACAAGCTGAATGCAAATTTTTTGGTATTTGTTGAAGTGCTTTTAGATAAAACGACACCAAATGTTCTAGATGATTTTATTGATGCTGTGACTCAACATCCTGAAATCGTTGAATGTCATATGGTGAGTGGAGGTTTTGATTTTTTGATTAAGTTGCGTAGTGCTGGCATGGAGGAGTTTCGCCGTATAGCAGGGCAAATCCTATGGCAACTCCCTGGTGTCAAAGAGACACGGAGCTATCCAGTGATGCAAGTTGTAAAAGACAGCTCTAAAATCAAGATTAAATCACGCGCAAAATACTAGATCAAAAAAAGGGGCTCGAAAGCCCCTTAAATTTATTGAAAAATTATTTCATTTCACGTGCATAGATTTCATCAGCTTGTTCAAAGCGATTTGTAACATTCGCATTTGGCGCTTTACCAAGTAAGCTGACAACAACAATGCTGATAAATGCAAATACAAAACCTGGAATGATTTCGTAAATACCTGTATCGCCAAAGAAGTTTTTCCAAACGATAACAGTTACAGCACCAATGATCATACCTGTCAATGCGCCGTTTAGAGTCATGCGTTTCCAGAACAATGAAAGAATAATCAATGGACCAAATGCGGCACCAAAACCTGCCCAAGCATAAGCAACTAAGCCTAGAACTTTACTTTCAGGATTTTGTGCGAGGAACAACGCAAGCATTGCAACCACAAGTACCATACCACGACCGATCCAAACCAACTCTTTTTGAGAAGCATTTTTACGGATAATGCCTTTGTACAAATCTTCAGTTAAGGCACTCGAACAAACCAATAGCTGGCAACTCAAAGTACTCATAACCGCAGATAGGATTGCAGCAAGGATGATACCAACAACCCAAGGATTGAATAGAATTTTAGTCAATTCCATGAATACAGTTTCAGGGTTGGCAGTAACTGCAGCGGCAAGTTCTGGATGCTGTTGGAAATATGCGATACCAACAAAACCAGAGCCAACTGCACCAGCTAAACATAAAATCATCCATGTCATGCCGATACGTCGAGCAGCAGGAATAGATTTGACTGAATCAGCAGCCATGAAGCGAACTAAGATATGTGGTTGACCGAAATAGCCTAAACCCCATGCTGCTGCAGAAAAAATTGCAACCAAACTTAAATCTGAAGCAAAATTATAAGCATGCGGGCGAGCTGTTTCTACTAAAGCAGCAAATTCTGCAGCACCTGCATCCAATGAGAGGTAGGTGATGATTGGGAGCAGCAACAACGCAAAAATCATCAAGGCTGCTTGGAAAGTATCTGTCCAACTGATCGCAAGGAATCCACCAATACAAACATAACCAATGGTTGCAAATGCACCAAGCATCAAGGCTGTGCCATAAGGTAAGTCGAATAATGTTTCAAATAAACGTGCACCAGCGACCATGCCAGAAGCACAATAAATCGCGAAGAAAACCAAAATAATCAAAGCGGATGTTACGCGTAAGATTTTTTTCTGATCATCAAAACGACCTGTAAAATAATCAGGTAGGGTGAGGGCATTATTTTGCACTTCGGTGTGTACACGTAAACGTCCTGCAACCAAATACCAGTTGAGCCATGCACCAATAATCAAGCCAATGGCGATCCATGATTCAGATAGTCCTGCCAAGTAAATTGCGCCAGGTAAACCCATGAGTAGCCAACCACTCATGTCGGATGCACCAGCCGATAATGCGGTGACAAAACTGCCTAGACTACGTCCTCCAAGAATATAATCATCAAGACTTTTGGTAGAAAAATAGGCGTACAGACCTATACCCAACATGGCAGTAATATATACCACGAACACAACAACAGTGGGATTAGAGAAATTCATAATGGATGCTTATCCTTATATATCCATAACGGTACAATCCCATCTGAATAGCCAAAAATTGATTTACTATTCTAATAAGACTGATAAGGTCACAGATTCAAGCATGAATGTTTTTGAATTACTGTTATTTTTATGTTTATTTATTGTATGTTTTGTGTAAGTTAAATTAAGTGTATGAATATTAATTCCTTTATCTACAAATAAAGTGTTTTTCTTGCTTTTAAAAACCTGTAAAAGTCATTTTTAATTATGTAAATCTTGTTTTTAGTTACAAATGTCTAAATTTTTTAGAGTTAAAGTGATTAATTTGAATAAAAAACACCTAAAAGTACAAATGTAGAATAATTGTTTGGAATAAAAAGTGAGTGTTTAAGTGAATTTATGGCTCATTGGAGCAGAAATAATACTGATTTTTACTGCGGATGAATTTTGCTTGAAAAGTATGCAATTCTGATTTATGGGAGGATTTGGGGTCTGTTTCATAACCTGCTTTTAGAGCTATAAATCATTTAGTGATCTATAAAAAAGCCCAGCATGTATGCTGGGCTGATTCAGGTTAGTATAAAGTTATAAACCCGACTCATATTCGCTATTGGATAGAAGTTTTTCCACATCAGCCATATTGTCTGGCTTAATTTTGTAAATCCAACCTTTGCCATAAGGCTCTTCATTGACGAAATCAGGATCATCTTCAAGATCTATATTCACTTCAACCACTGTACCTGAAACAGGTGCATGAATATCAGAAGCTGTTTTTACAGATTCAACAATACCTGCTTGTTCAGTAGCAGTGACTTTACTGCCAACTTCTGGGGTTTCAACATAGACTAAATCACCCAACTCATCTTGTGCATGGTCAGTAATACCTGTTACAACCAAGTCACCTTCGACTCTTACCCATTCATGCGTACGTGCATATTTCAAATCCGCTGGATGATTCATGACAACTCCTTAACAATTCGTCGTATCATTTTTTCTAGCTTTATACAGGTTTTTCAATAAAAACAAAAGCATCGATCAATGAAGCAATTTAGAAAATTATAAATATGGATCTTTACGCCAGTTACTTGGGCTACGGCCACTCCAACGCTTAAATGCACGGCTGAAATTGGCGACATCAGAATAACCCAACTCATCAGCAATTTGTTCTAGACTATAATCTGTACGTGAAAGCAGTGATGTAGCATGGCGATAACGGACTTCATCTACGAGTGTCGAAAAAGAGGTGCCTTCGGCTGCCAGTTGGCGCTTTAGGGTTCGATCAGACATATGCAAGCGTTCAGCGACATTCTCGATACTCAGGTAATGTTGTTCTGAATTGGTCAAAATGTCACGTACCCGCATCGCCAAACGACGTCTTTCACCTAGTGCTGATAATTCAGTTTCACACTGGTTGATCGCGATTTGACTGGCGATTGGATCGGCATTTACCATTTTTAAGCCGAGATATTTTTTGTCAAAACTTGAAATGAGATGAGGTTGATTAAAACGAATCGTACTACTTAACTTATCTTTATACTTTTCAAACCCTGTAGGCTCAGGGAAATCTAGATCCACTTCACCTCTTAAATCCTCAATCCCTGTTAAGGCTTTTGCCATGGTCATGATCCCGATGGTCAAGCCTAAGATGATTTCGGTGCGTAAAGGCTCAACTTCAATGTCACATTGCAGTTGTAAAGTTGCTTTTGGCCCAAAGGTTGAAAAATATAATTGTAGAAATGGTAAACGCAATTGAATGAATCGACTGGCGAGCGCAATTGCATCGGTAATGTCATGCGCTGTCATGATGGCATAGCCAATAAATCCATGAATTGAAATACGCATTTGCGTTCCGAGATGAAAGCCTAAAGTGCTTTCACCTGTCAGACGCAATGCATGCTTCACCAATTCATTCGCAATAGGTGTAGGAATTCGATAATTCGGATCAGCCAGTTGTTCGCTTGTTAAATGAAATGGAGCGAATAAAGTTTCATCGTTATATCCCCAACGAGAAACAACATCTAATAGCAATAAGCCATAGACGCCTGGTATACCTTGATCTTGACGAGTTGAAGTTGTTTTCATCTGCTTTCCGTGGCGCTCATCAATTTTGCCAATATCTTTTAAACACTAAAGTCTTAATCATCTTTACATGAAATAAAATAATCAATCATAAAAATTGTTGGACAAGCGGGTCATTGCTCATTCAAAACATTAAGTCGGCTTTGTAAATACCATAACTTTGGTGGTAGATATTAATAACACATCACCGTTTTGGTTCAAAGCTTGTGTGACGTAACTGACAATACCACGATCAAGTTTGGTTTTAGAGGGTACAATTGCAGTAATTTCAACTTCAACATGGATTTTGTCTCCTGCACGAGTTGGTCGAGGCCATCGTAGACTTGACTCAGTCCCTAAGAGACCACCTGCGATTGGAAAACATTCAGTCCATAAGCGCATCGTAACAGCAGATGTATGCCATCCACTGGCAGCTAGACCTTGAAACACAGGGTGTTGTGCAGCAGCTTGTTCATCTAAATGAAAAGGTTGCGGATCGTATTGACTTGCAAATTGCTTAATTTCTTCGAGTGTCATTTCATATTCGCGACTAATGAAACGATCACCAACATTTAAATCTTCTAAATACAACATTATTCAGTATCCTGAGCCACCACGCGCTGTTCTACTAAAAAACCACCTGTTTGGCGTTTCCATAACTGGGCGTATAAACCATCATTTGCAATCAATTCTTCATGTGTGCCTTGTTCAGCAATTCGGCCTTCATCTAACACAATCAAACGATCCATCTGAGCAATAGTAGATAATCGATGCGCAATTGCAATGACCGTTTTGCCAACCATTAAGTCATTTAAACTGCTTTGGATTGCTGCTTCGACTTCAGAGTCAAGTGCGCTGGTTGCTTCGTCTAAAATTAGGATAGGAGCATCTTTAAGAAAAACTCGTGAAATCGCAATACGCTGACGTTGACCGCCAGAAAGTTTAACACCGCGTTCACCAACAAAGGCGTCAAATCCAACACGTCCTTTTTGATCGGTGAGTTGGGGAATAAATTCTTCTGCTTTTGCCTTTCTTACAGCTTGTTGAATTTCAGCTTCAGTCGCATTTGGGCGACCATACTTAATATTTTCTGCAACAGTGCGATGTAATAAAGAAGTATCTTGAGTAACTAACGCAATATTGGCACGAAGACTGTCTTGAGTGACGTCATTAATATCTTGGCCATCAATCAGTATACGACCTTGGTTGATCTTGTAAAAATGTAGAAGTAACTGAATGAGGGTTGATTTTCCAGCCCCTGAACGACCGACTATTCCAATTTTCTCGCCAGGCTTTATGGTTAAATTCAAATGATCAATTACATTTTTTTGATTATAAGCAAAGCAGACATTTTCAAAGCGAATTTCACCATGATTGACTTTTAATTCTGTTGCATCTTGTTTGTCTTGAATTTGAATCGGTTTACCTAAAGTTTTCATACCATCTTGAATAGTACCGACATTTTCGAACAGCATGGTGACATGCCACATGATAAATTCTGCCAAACTATCGAGTTTGAGCACCATTGCTGTGGTCGCTGCAATTACACCTAATGCAGCTTGTCCTTGCGTCCATAACCAAACTGAAGTTCCGATGACACCAATAAAGAGAAATGCGCTGAGTAGGCGAATACTAATTTGATATTTTACACCTAGACGCATTTGCTTATAAACGGTGACCATAAACTCTTGCATCGACTCTTTGGCATACTGGCTTTCACGTCCAGCATGAGCAAATAATTTCACCGTTTGAATATTGGTATAAGCGTCAGTTACACGACCAGTCATAATTGAACGTGCATCCGCTTGCTCCTGAGAGACTTTTCCTAAACGTGGAATAAAGTAACTGGCAATGAGAATAAACAAAACCAGCCACACAATTAACGGAACAATTAATATAGGAGAGATCGAACCCAGTACGAGGCTGATCGTTATGAAATAAATAAAAACATAAACCACCATATCACCGAGAATCATCCAAAACTCTCGGACAGCCAATGCAGTTTGCATGACTTTGGCTGATAGGCGACCTGCAAAATCAGTGTGGAAGAAATCTAAGCTTTGTTGTAGAAGTAAATTATGAAATCTCCAACGCATGCGCATTGGAAAATTACTAAATAAAACTTGATGTTTAATGATTGCTTGCAAGCTGACAAAGAAAATATTGGCAAATAATATGCTTATTAAAATCGTAAGATTTTGTTGATTGGTTGCGAAGAAACTATCGGGTTGACTGCTACTGAGCCAATCAACTAGTTTACCTATATAAGCAAAGAATAACGCTTCAAAGCAAGCAGCCGCAGCCGTACAAGCAATTAACAAAAATAAATATGGTCGGATCCCTTGAGTCGCTTGCCAAACGAAAGCAAAAAAAGTAGTTGGTAGAGGTTTGTTTAAGTCTTTGGTGGGGTATGGGTCGACTAATTTTTCAAACCACTTCAACATTGTTTTTTCCTCAAGACGTAGACTTAGATTCAATGACTAAATGCTTTGCTATTATCTAAATGTATGTATAAAGTTTTAGCTTTAGCTGTATAGGATAGCAGAAAAATAAAGTAATTAATGATAATCAAACAAACACAATTTTATTATTCCTTAATATTAATAATTATCAATAACACTTGAGAAAAACCACATGCAACAATATTCTGATTATTCACAAAGTCCTAAATTAAAGATTGAGACTACTCAAATTGATCGTTTTAATCCAACGTATTGGCGGGTTGATGGTCCGCAAACAATGTCTTTTGCAATTACCAATTACTTAAATGGTTTTGAAGTGGTATTTAGGTCGCGTACCACAACAGATCTTGCTGGAATTGTTTGGGACTCACACGATGCAAAAGATCATAAGTTTCTGGCTTATGAAACGAAATATGATTACTCAGGAATGATCTGGGATTTTGATCTTGAGCTTTCAGCTTCCATGCCAGCTTTAAATAACGAAACATTAACCCCAACATTGACTGTGCATTACCGTGAGCAAGGTCAAGATAAAATTGCTTATATCGTATTGTTTAATTATGCCGATCAACCTGCTTCGCGAACTGCACATATTCAGATTAACTGGGATACGGTAAAGGCAGGTTTTTCGGCGACTGATGATTTTCCTGTCACTCATATTCTCCGTATTTCATTTTCAGCATTTACAATGAGTTATAACGGTCATTCGACACTTGCTTTGCCTCAAGCAGAGGATGGTTATATTCGAATAATCAATTCGGTTACTACAGGGGTGAATGCCAGACTAGCATTGACGCGAGTCATTGTGGCACCACACCAGCATGGCATTTGTACTAGTTATGATGATCATTATGATTTAAACCCTCAGCGTTTGGTGGATAATATTGAGGCCTTGGGTTATCAGGGATTGATTAATCATTATTGTGGTATGTCCAAATACCCAGAGATGAAATGGCGCAGTGATCTAAATACTTGGCAGATTCCCGATACGCTTGTGAGCAATGAAAATGTTGTGAATCCATGCGCGCTAAAGTGGCATGAGTATTTTGCTAACGCGTTAGATCAAGCAAATATGCAACCTATCTTTGGCGTGAGTTTTGAAATGTATTCGCTTGCGGCAAATGAGCTCTGGGCGCAGCGGGACTGGCATAGTAATTTGGGCCGAACTGGATATGAGCCGCCAAGTTATTTTTTTAGTCCCTGTGATCAAAATGCAATGGCATACCTACACAAAGCTTTTATTGAGTTTTCTGATACATTGGCTGCAGCGGGATGTGAGGTCAATATGCAGATCGGGGAGCCATGGTGGTGGTATAACCAAGGTACTGATTTGCCGTGTATTTATGATTTTCCAACTAAGCTGGCATTTCATGCGGATACAGGGTTATACGCACCGGATTTTGGAACCATCTATGAGGCTATGCATAAAACGGGGACACCTTATGATGAATTCAAAGCATGGCTGAGAAATAAGTTAGGCCAAACATGTCAAGATCTACGCACTGTAATTAAAGCAAAGCATCCAAATGCGAAAGTTAGTCCGTTAATTTTCTTTCCGACGATACGAACACCAATAGAAACACTTGTGACAGATATTAATTATCCAAGTCATCACTATGCGTATCCAAACTTCGATTATATTACAACTGAGTCTTATGATTGGATTTTAGAGGCGAAATTAAGTTTGGCACATCAGGTTCTCTCTGAAATTCCAGTACAAGAATTAAACTACCCAGCTGACAAGACTGCCTATTTGGCAGGCTTTGTACCAGACGCCTCTATTGCTCATCTTTATGGTTTTGATCGTACTAAACCTTATCAAACACCGATTTGGCAACGTATTTTTGGTGACATGGAAAATAATGATGTGTTGGGATTGTTGAAGCAATTTATTTGGGCTTATCCGCAAATTATGTCGGATTCAATCACTATTGATACTGAACAAGCACCGGAAGGTTTTTTTATTCAGCAGGAATATCATTTACCTGTGAATGACGACATACCTTATCCGCCAGAAATTTACTTATAACTTGGTTCTTTTTTGCAGCAATTAGCTTTAAATTAAGATGTATGATCATCTGATTTTGAGTTGATTGCTGGATAATTTAATTTGGAATATATATTTCTAATAATGTGAATAGTAAATTAAAAATTAGTTAATTGCTTTTAAAGAGGTCAGTTACGAATTTTTTAATTGTTTTTTATGATCATAGACAAGATAAATGGTTTAAATTGAGCGATAATCGCACTGGATTTTTTGCATAAAACGTGGATAATTGTGACTTGTTACACATTTATACGGAAGTGAAAAGTTGAAAAGAGTTGGAAATTTAGGCGCTTGTTTATTGTTCATCGCTGGTGTTTTTTTCTTGGTAATGGGGATTCCTTCAACCGATTTTGTTCTCATCGCAATTGCAATTGCACTGATGGTTGCTGCTTTCTTATTAATTTATGAGTTTAATCTAAATTTATTTAAGTGGACCAAATAACATTATTCAGTATAAGAGAGGCTCTTTAAGAATAAATTAAGAAAAAGATTAAGGGTTTAGATATTTTTCCCATTATTAAGTCAATTTAACCTACCTATGGCTTGAGTCTTTGTCGCATAGAATTTAGTAAAAACTCAAGCCATTAAAAATTTAAGTCACATTTTTAGTGTCTATATGGTTGTTGTTAAGGTTTTGAAAATCATATCCAGACGGTGCTTGGTAAATTCTTAATCCAAACTCTGGGATAATTGCAATTAAATGATCAAAAATATCAGACTGAATTGCTTCATAAGAAGCCCAAGCAATTGTATTGGTAAATGCATAAATTTCTAAAGGTAAACCTTCACTGGTTGGTTGCAGTTGGCGAACCAAGATCGTTTGATTTTGAGCAATGCCACTATGCTGACGCAAGTAGAACTCAACGTAAGCCCTGAAAGTACCTAAATTAGTTAAGCGTCTTTGGTTATATCGAGATTGGTTACTTAAGTGATTATTAAATTCTTGTATTTCAGATTTTTTAGAATCTAAGTATTGATCCAATAATAAAAAGTCTCTCAGCTTTTGTTGCTCTTCTTCGCTCATGAAATGAACACTACTTTGATCAATGAACAGTGAGCGTTTCATACGGCGACAACCTGAGTTACTCATGCCACGCCAGTTTCGAAAAGTATCTGTAACTAACTTATTCGTTGGAATGGTGGTGTAGGTTTTATCAAAGTTTTGAACAGTCACAGTATGTAATGACATATCAATGACATCGCCATCAGCATTTAAAGATGGCATTTCAATCCAGTCTCCAATACGAACCATATCATAAGATGCGATTTGTACACTCGCTACCAATGAAAGAATAGTGTTCTGGAAAACCAACATCAACACGGCTGCCATTGCACCAAAACCAGCGAGTAGGGTAAATACATCTTTTTTAAGAAAAGTACCCAAGATCATTAGACCGCAAACCACAAATAAGATCAGCTTAACAAGCTGTAAATAACCTTTGATCGGTTTGTTTCTTGATTTTGGATTACGTTGATAGATCAGATTAAAAATATTGAGTGCTTCACTCACTGTCAGCGCAAGGGTAAGGAAAATAAAAGCTTGTGCGCCCATTTGCACAAAACTGACCACTTTCTCTGGTAGATGAGGGACAGTTGTAATTCCATTCATAATAACAATGGCTGGAACAATATTGGCAAAACGGCGGGTAACACTATGTTGTGCAAAAATAGACTGATTTGGGGATTTAAGTTTGGTAATTAAGTGTCGTATTCCACGAACAATGATTCGTTTAGCAATAAAATTTGCCAGTGCTGCAAATAATATTAGAATTGTTAAAGCAATCAACATTTCCAATAAAGGATATTGACTTAACTCAACTTTTATTTCACGGATAAAATCTAAATAATTCAAACCCAAACACCTTACGATTCTTTAAGCAAGAATTGTAAGGTGGAATTGTGGGGATATTATTTTAAATCACAGTTTATATACGATTTGTAAGGCGTTTTTACATAATATGTGCAGGATTTACCACATGAGATCATCAGGAATAACATAGGCTGCATACGGATCATCTTCGTCGGTAGTTTCATTATTTTGTTCGCTGTTGTTGTTCACCAAGATAAAGCCCTGCATTTTTTGATTGATTTTATCTGCCAAGGCTTTAGGGAGATAGGCGTAACTTTCTTGATCTTTTGCAATCACAAGTGAACCTGAAACAAGCGCGTTATAAACTTGTTGAGATAGATAAACTTTTTTAATTTTATTGTCATCAATAAATTGGTAGGCAATATCACCTTCAGTTTGTAGAACTTTGTGTTGTTTGATCATTTGAATGATCGATGCCTTTAGTGCTTTTTCTTCTAAAATACGTTGTTTTTCTGAGTTTAATGCTTGGTCTTTGGCGATTTTTTCTTGTTTAGCTCGATCAATATCGGCCTTTAATGCAGCGTCATCATTTTGTCCAAGACGTTGTTCATGCTGAACTTGTTTAGTGAGCTTTTTCGCTTTTTTATTATCCACCAAACCTGCTTTTAATAACTGAGCTTGAAGTGCATTTTTAACCATGATTTAGTCCGAATTTAAATTTGATGGAGAACGAAAATAATAAATCCAATATGCCACACTCATTATTAAGCTTAAAGCTGTAGGAATGAGGAAGGTTTGTAATTGTAGGTAAGGATAGAGCATGCTGGCAAGCACACCACCGACTAAAAAACCGAAAAAAATAAGTAAGTGAAGAAAAATGCGACGTCTTTCTACATGCAATCCACGGGCTTTATAACCTAATGCTAGGCCGATATCTGTGAGTACGCCTGATAGGTGGGTAGTACGAATAATTGCACCCTTATAGTGGCTGACCATTGCATTTTGAACGCCCATGGCGACGCATGCCCAAAGTAAACCATATCGTGGAAAATAAGGAATAAGTAACCATGTTAGAAATAGGAAAATCGCGACTAGACTTAATGGAAAGCCATAATGGCGACCAAGCGCTACATTGCCATTGCCTAGAATCAGTCCACTATAAAATGAACCAATCACATAACAAATCAAAACGAGGCTGAGATAAAGAAGGTGATCTGGCTGCCAATTTATCAAGCTCATTGCGAGTAGGCTGGCATTTCCTGTCATGTGGGAAACAGACTGGTGAAGTACGGTGAATAAACCGAGAACGTTTACCATCCCTGCATTCAATGCCAATAAAAAAGCACCCAGTTGAATCCAGTTTGGTAAACGTTGAAAAGGCATACTGACCTATGAGTCTTGGCGGTTTCTAAAATCTACGGCTGCAGTAAATAGAACGTCAGTCGATGAGTTAAGTGCAGTCTCAGTTGAGTCCTGCAATACACTAATAATCATACCAATCGCGACGACCTGCATAGCAATCTCAGATGATATACCAAATAAGCTACAAGCAACAGGGATGAGTAATAATGAACCACCAGCAACACCCGAAGCACCACAAGCAGAAACTGCTGCAACGACAGATAAGATGACCATAGTACTAAAGTCTACGTGAATACCAAGTGTGTTCACAGCCGCTAACGTTAAAACAGTCACTGTAACAGCAGCCCCGGCCATGTTAATGGTTGCACCAAGTGGAATGGATACACCGGCAGTTGCTTCATTGACACCTAAGCGATGTGCAAGGTCTAAGTTTACGGGAATATTTGCCGCCGAACTGCGTGTAAAAAAGGCGGTAATTCCACTCTCTTTTAAACATTTGAAGACCAGTGGATATGGGTTCGAACGCATGGTGATTCCAACTAAAATTGGATTTATCACTAATGCGACAAAAATCATTGTACCGATGAGAACCATCAACAAATGTGCATAGCTTGCTAAGGTTGCAAAACCAGCATCTGCAAAGGTTACTGCAACCAAACCAAAAATACCCACTGGTGCAAAAGCAATCACGATATGGATAATTTTATTGACCGCATTCGAAACATCAGTGAGCACATGTTTTGTATTGTCAGAACTGTGACGTAAAGCTAAGCCAAGACCAACAGCCCATGCTAAAATACCGATAAAATTAGCATCACTGATTGCTTGTACTGGGTTTGCAATAAAACTCAGCATGAGGTTCTTTAAAATCTCAGCCAGATTGCCGGGTGCTTGTAGTTCTGATTGCGCCGCTAAATGTAAAAACAGTTGACTTGGAAAGAGAATACTCGCAATTACTGCACTGAAAGCAGCAAGAAGCATTCCTAATAAGTAGAGTGTTAGTACTGGTTTTAAATTCGCATTTTGACCGACTTTGAAGTTTGCGATAGAAGAGAGTACAAGTACAAAAACTAAAATTGGTGCGACAGATTTTAAAGCCTTGATGAATAACTCACCTAATAAACTTAGGTAAGGTGTGACATTTGGGAAGAGCAATGCCACGCCGACCCCTAAAAAAATAGCGATAATAATTTTGCTAACTAAACTCAAGCGAGACAATACATTAAACATATGAAGGCCTTATAAACCTATGCACGATTTAAGGTTAAACAAGCGCCGTATTCTATACCTAAGAACCGTGAATATTAAAATTCTTTTTGCAAGCGAATTGCTTTAAAAATAATTTAAAAAATAACACAATGTTTTTAAAAAGTATTTTTAAAAAACATGCCATATCTTTTTGAATAAAAAAAGAGCTATAAATTACTTTTTTGTCGTGCTGCTTTCCGAAAGTTGTTGTATCGCTTGGTAATGTGTTAGAAAAACTTGTCCAGACAATTCCTTGATCAAAGCTGATTTGATTAGCTTTTCCATCACAGGACTTTTGACTTCGGAAAGGTGTAGTTGAATATTTAAAAGTGATAACTCTATGTTTATTTCCTCCAACATTTCAAGCGCACTCAGATCGATGTTGCTGATGCTTGAGCAATTAATGACAACGTGCTGTAGTTGAGGGTTTTGACTCACGTGAGTAATGATGTAGCCTTTCAGTACATGTGCGTTGAGAAAGCTTAGATTTTCATCAACACGAAATGAAACGATATCAGGCGAGGTAATTACTTTATAGTGAGATATATTTCTAAAATGCTGCGTGCCTTCTACTAATCCGATCACCGCGATATGTGGTCGGCTGACACGCCACAGTAATAGTACAAACGTTAAAATAATTCCAATGATTAATCCTGTCGTGATATCAATACAGGTTACGCCGATAAAAGTTGCCCACATTGCCAAACCATCTGCTTTTGAATATCGCCATGTCTCAATAAAAGGACTCAGTGTTATCAACTTCCAGATAGAAACAACGATGGTTGCAGCCAAGACTGCTAAAGGTAGATTTTGAAAAAATCCAGTAAAATATAAGCTGACAACGATCATCAAGATGGAAGATAGAACACCTGCCATAGGGGTTTTTGCGCCAGCATCAGCATTGACTACAGTACGAGATAAGCTACCTGAAACTGCAAAACCAGAATTTATGCCAGCAGCGATATTGGCTAAGCCAAGAGCAATCAGTTCTTGGTTGCTGTTTAGATCGTCACGTTTTTTTAGCGCAGTTGCCTGTGCTATGGCCAGTGACTCAATAAAGCTAATCATGGCGATCATAAAAGCACTTGGGAGTAATTGTATTACCAAACTCCAGTTCCACGATGGAAAATGAAAACTGGGTAAAGCTGAGGGGATGACACCAACCGTTTGAATTGAATAATGACTGCTATTAATGATAAATGTCATGATGATAATAGAGCAAAGTAGAATCAACAATGGAATGATTCTGTTTATAAAACCTGATCGAATTAATTTAGGCAATAAGAACAGTAAGACAATTGAGATAATTCCGATACTAAAGTTACTTAAACTGATTTGATGAAAATTTTGTTGAAGACTAATAATAAACTCAGGAATATTGTTCGCTTGTAAAGGAATAGCAAATAAGAACTTAAATTGTCCCAAGGCAATTAATAAAGCAGACGCGATGATAAAACTTTTGATCACGGGGTGGCTAATCAGTTGGATTAAAAATCCAAAACGGAAAATGCCAAGAACAAATGAGATCAAACCAACTAAGACGGCAAGTAGGCAGGCTGCTTCAATATAGGCTTGAGATCCCACTGTAAATAGGGGATTCAATGCTGCAAAAACCATCATTGAAATAATGGCAACAGGACCGATTGAAAGTGTTGAACTACTGCCCGTAAAGGCATAAATGATCATTGGCAAAATACTTGCGTATATACCCATGATTGGAGGTAGTCCTGCTAACATTGCATAAGCCATGCCTTGTGGGACAAGCATAGCAAGTACGATTAAGGCTGCGACTAGGTCAGCCTTAAAACTTGCTGTTTGATAATGACTCAACCATTTACGAGCTGGAAATAATCTATCAAAGTCAGGCATTAGCAGTTTCATGCATAATATTCTAAATCATAAATTTATATATATTATGCAGAAAAAATGCTAAACAAAGGAGAGATAATTTAAACTTCTACTTGGGGACAATAATGTTTATATAAGGTTTCTAAAAGAATACTGAGTTTGGGATCAAGGATAGAGTAAAAAATTTGTTTACCATCTCTGCGAGTAGACACTACTTTACTTTTACGCAACATCATCAGTTGTTGTGAAAGTGTGGGTTGAACAATTTTTGTTACTTCGGCAATTTGAGAAACATTGAGCTCTTTTTGAGTTAGATGACACAAAATGATTAATCGATCAGTATTTGCAAGAGATTTAAGTACATTTACAACGATATCAGCAGACTCTCTCATTGCCTCAATTTCAAGATCCTTTTGCATACGCTCATCACTACCAGAAAACCGGGTCTAGTATAAGGTGAGAAATGGGAAAAAATGTAGTAAAACTGCATAATTGCAATGGAATTTAATGACATATCATATCAAAAAATCTAATAAGCATATGTGTTTTTGTGATTTATATCTCAAAAATAATGGTTGTTATGGATGTAATTCACAAAACTATTTTTATTGCTTAAAAACGGATCAATCCATTCTGATGTAAGTAGTAATTATTAATTTTTGTTAAATAATAAAATTAAGTTGTTAATATATCTAAAAAATATGCAAAAAATTAAAATAATGATTGTGCTTTGTGAAAAATTGTATACAATTGCCAATAAGACAGAATAATCTGTCTGCATAAAAAGGATCGGAAATGTGAAAACATAACCGCCAGAGGGTAATAATACTTATTATTCTTTTACACTCAGACGCAAGCGTGAGCCAGAAAAATAATTATAAATCACGCTTTATTTTTTTATGACATTATTTTTTATAAGCTATCCCTCTATGACTAAAGGGATAGAGCTGTTTATGTTAGTGCTTGCTCAAAACTGATTAATTGATTTACACGCTTCCAATACTCATTAATATCGACTGAGCTTTTGTTGACATGTGCCTGTATTGTCATACCATCAAGTATGCTTACAATGAGTGTTGCCAGATGGATTGGATTTTGAATCCCAAGATTCGCAAGCAAGTTTTCAATGAGTGCCGTCAACCAAATTTTATATTGTGTTGCTGGTTCCAAAGTCGAAGGATAGATTTTAATAACTTCTTCGAGTGCTTTTTGGAACATGCAGCCGTTAAAATCGTCACTATTGAACCATGCTGAATACCATTCAAAAATTGCTCTAAGCTGTCCCAAATGATCTGTTGGGTCACACTCTGCTAGTGTTAAATTTAACGAGGCTTGTAAATTTTGATTGCGTTGGATCAGACATTCTTGAATTAATTTTTCCTTGGAAGGGAAATATTTGTAAAATGTCATTTTTGCGACATTAGACTCGCTTATGATCCGATCAACCCCAACCGAATTGTAACTATGCGAGTTAAACAGTCGTAATGCTGTGGTAATAATATCTCTTTTTTTGACATATAACGCCTCGAGTTTGCTCGTCATCAAGAGCATCTTTTTGCATTTCATCATGCAATTTTGGCGAATAGTCTACACCGTATCAAATAAATATCATAGCGAAAAATAACAATATTTATTTGATTGATTTTAAATTTTACAACGAAATAGACCAGTTAAAAATAACAGCATGAATTTATAATATTAATATCGAAACTGTATATATGAGTTAATAAGAAAATATAAAAAATAAATTGTGGTTAACTTTAGTTTATATAGATAGTGAGTAAATAACTAAGCATATAAGTTTAAATAATAATCATTTGCATTTTTTGAAATTAAAGATCAACTGTAGCAATACAATTGATCTCTAATTATGTGTAAACAAGGAGGGGCTAGCGGGTGAGTTCAGTTATGAGTTGTGCAAAGTTATGGTAAAGCATAGATTGTTGCGTTGGGGTATAAACTGAACGTTTAATTACGCCTTTATTGGTATCTATAGCAAGATCCACATTTTTGGCGTTTCTCAACTCATACAAGAATGAACTCGGAATAACGAAAGTGTTGGATGAGCGCTTTGGAATCAAACGGTTTATATATTTTTGCTGGGTCGGTCCTATAGGTGCATAGGTAAATGTTTTGCCATCGATGGTAAAAATAATGTTACCGATATCATAATAGTCATAACTACTAGTCAGTGCGACATCAAGCTTAAGTTGTTGTTTGTTTTGCTTGTCCCATTCAACAACCACACTCGGACAAAGTTCATTCGCCTTACAGGTTAAAGAACCTGCTGTTGCTATAAGATCATTGCTGTTACTACTTGTTGATGTTACTGGTGTGACACAACCAGCAAGTGTGAACGAAAGACCAATTAAGACAATGATTTTTTTCATATCTGAATTCTCTTGGGTGAATTTTTAACGTGAATGGTGTAGCTGAGGACCAAGAAACTCAAATGGCTTGGCAATTTTAAATTGATTCGTGGCATCACCAGCAAAGGTATTCTGTTGATCTTTGCCAAGATCAAGTTTACGCGTTATTCCATCTTTAAAATTAATTTTCTTTAAATCTATCCAAAAACATTTGGTGAAACTGCAGATTCGAAGAAATATAATTGCTGTTTATGATCTGATACAGTTCTCCAGCGTGTTGAAGAGATATTCGGTTCTTCTGCTGTATTTAAACCATAGGGTACAGATGCATTGCGAATAACACTAAATACAGAGGCGATAGCATCTTTTGGATTATCATTTTTAGGAATTGCATTGATATAGAATGATGCGCGTGCAAATCGATCCGCCGCACGATTTGTACCAGGTAACATAACGGTTCCACCTATTTGCTGCCAATAGGTATTCAATGCGAGTTGCTGGTCAAAGGTTGGTGAATTGGTCATAACTTGGTATTTCTTATTATGATGAATGACTTGCTTACCACCAATATATTCAATAATTGCACTATCACCAGTTTTATCTGAAATCGACAAGTGTAATGTTGTTAGGCGTTGCTCACCAGGAACGTTGTCTGTAATTAGATCAAATGGTTCTTTCTCTAAGGTTTTAACTGCTTCAGCTACTGTTGAGAAATTATCAAGTACGTACTGTGCCCAAGCGGAGATACTCAATTGTGGTTTGTTCGATTTTTTAGTGTCTGGATATTGAGATTCTACTAACCAAAGCACATTTGCCACTAAGCCCGCTTCATTCATTCCATCTGTTGTCGAAATATCATAGCCAGTTGCGATCACACTACCGTATTTGGATTTCCATTTCAGTGATTTTGGTCCAGCATTGCTATCGCGTTCGATACCACTTGGCATAATCCAAAGGTTTGTTCCGACATCAACCTTCCAATCCATTGAGCGGGCAGTAATAATATGATCATTATTGCCTAAATACACCGCTCTAGTGCAAGCGTGAACCGTCTGAAGAAAGAGGGAGG